>JAGOCL010000194.1 GCA_017998755.1 Spirochaetota bacterium
CGGGAATCTCCGCCTCAATGTCTCTTGGAAAAATATCGTTCTGTTCAAAAGGAACGTAAACGACGTCGAACGAGAAGAAATCGACCGGATACATCGAAAAAGCCGCCGATAATATTGGTATTTTATCGGAATTCGCCCCGACGGTATAGTCGCGCGAGTTTATGTTATCGGTAGGATTGAGCCCGTCGGCCGTCCCCCATGAGAAGACCTGAAGCCCGGCGGCGAGTTTTATTTTCCACGGACTCCACGAAATATAATTCTCAAGCGGTTTGATATTTAATACCTTATCCCAACTGCCGAAGTCGTTTAGAACGACGTCGAACTTACCGGCGGATTTGAGTTTAACGTCTTTGTACTCAATCTCCAAGCCGAATTCGTTTAAAAATTTCGGCGCTTTAACCGCTCCTTCAAAATTCATAAAGTCCGGTATAACCGGTATGTGGAAATCAAATTTATGCTCGCCGTACAGACTCATCTTAAAATCCGGTATCGGCGAAAAATCGGATAATCCGTTTGCTATTCCGGAATCGTCCGAGGTACTCTCCTCCGCTACGCTATCGAAAAGCGCTCCGTAATCCGTCTCGGAATAAGTAAAAAATACGGCGAAAAAAAGGAGCGATATGATCAAAAAATATTTACGCATAAGCCGCCTCCAAACTTTTATTTTTCCAGATTCTGAACGCTGAAAACAGAGTCCTTGATACCGGAGTTAATTTTCATATTACTCATTGAAAGCAGGGTTTTGGTACCCTCTTTGTTATTTTCCACAACGGTCTTAGTCGGAAACAATACGTCGTCTATGGTTTTTACCTCGACCATAACGATAGTTTTATACAGTTTGTCGTCTTTCTTGTCGTAAGTTTCAAGTTTGTAGGTAAAATAATCGCTTTTTGATATCCACATTATAGAGCGGGAATAAGGCGATGTTTTATCTTTAGGAGTCGCTTCGATTACGAAACAATCTATATCGCCGAATTTCTCATCTTTTAGATATTTATAGTCAAAATCCTCAAAATCCCTATCTTCCATATCGTAATAAGATAGATCAGACCCCATAAATTTGCCGTCTTTACTCGAAGAAGATATGAGCCGCGTCTTTTTTAACGCCGGCAGATAAAGACGTTGTTCGTCGTCGCCCTTTCTGGCTATCGTCAAAAATTTTGTACCTCTAACGTCGGCCGGTTCCAAAAATTCTGTAAAAGAATTGGTTCCCTCTTTGGAATCTTTGGAGTACATTATTACCTTTCTCTTTTTTTGTCCCCCTTTCTTGTCTATCAGGACCATATCGGCTTCCGAGTAACTATCGCTCGCCTTTTTTAGATCCTTGTTTTTTCTAACGATTTCGTCCCCTTTTTCGTCCGCGAAAAGCGAAATAGATAAAAGAAACGTTAACGCGGTAAAAATTATTCTTTTCATAAAATTCTCCTTTTTTTAAAATTATTTAGTTATAAATTTAGGTTTAAAAATATTTAGCAGAGCCGGTAGCAAAGTCATCGCCGAAAACGATGCGGTAAACATAGTTAGCCCGACTAGAGCTCCAAAATATACCAGAGGCATAAAACTGGAAAAAACCAAGACAAGAAATCCCAAAGCAACCGCCGAGGCGTTATAGACTATCGCCTTACCGGAAGTCGCAAGAGCCCGAGTCGTTACGACGTTTAGATCCTTCGACAATTTTATTTCATGATGATACGAGTTTAAGAAATGGATCGCGTAATCTATACCCGTCCCGACCGCTACGGAAGCTACCATCGCAGTTCCGGCGTCAAGATGAATCCCAAGAAATCCCATAATCCCGAAGTTCAAAAATATCGGAACCGCCAAAGTAACGACTCCGAAAATTCCGGCGATAGGCGATTTGTAATACAGCGACAAAATCAGAAAAACGGCGATCAAGGAAGATACAATATTGTAAACCTGACTGTCCACTATCATATCTGATACGACAACTTGTACTTGCGAATAGCCGCTAACCGAAGCTTTATAGCCCTCAGGTAAGAATTTTAACGTATAATCCAATATATCTTTGCGAATAGATCTTATAAGGTCAAAATCGCCGTTTTTAAGCATAATCTCAATTTTTGTCTGAGAAGGTTCAATCGGGTCGTCTACATATTCTTTTGTATTTCCCGAAAATAGCAGAAGATACTGAGCGATAAGTTGTTTTAATTCATCTTTTGATTCGCATCTGTATTTAGCGGGATCGTAAGGTATCTCGTAATAATCTCCGCTCTCGTCGACGTTCATGACCTGATTCATTTTCTTTACCAGATCGGTAAAAGACATGATATTGCCGATATCCGGATATTTCTCCTCCAGATAAACTATCATTTTATCGATAACCTTCAATACGTCCGGACGAGTCAACGCTCCGGGCTCTTCCCCTTTTATTATCAGACTCAACATCGTCGTTCCGTTAAAATTTTTATTGGCGAACTCGTCGGCTTTTCTGATCTCTGTCGATTTTCTAAAATAATTAACCATAGGATTGCCGATTTTTATTCTCATAGAGCCAAAAACCGCGACTATTAAAATAATAAAAAAGAGAACGAATATTTTTATTTTATCCTTCGCCAAAAAGTTGTATATTTTAAAAAGCGTTTTTGTTATCAAGTCAAGTTTTTCAGGCTCGTCGAGTTTTGGTTTTACTAATCCGACTTTATGCTTTAACGACTTATGCCTTAGAATTAATAGCGATGGGATCAACGTCAACGCTATAATAAAAGCTATGAATACGCCGATGGCGGCAAATATCCCAAAATCCCTTAAAAGAGTAATAGAGCTTGTCGCAAGAGACCCAAATCCCGCTATAGTCGTTAACGCCGCCAGTAAGACCGCTCCTCCGATTCGCTTTAGCGTGTGGAATATTATCTCTTTATTACGCTCTTCCGATACCTCTCCTTTTAGGAGCCGCTCTTTGTCGACTTCGTCAAAGTAATGGCTGATAATGTGAATTCCGTAAGCGCTACCGACGGCAATCATCAATACCGGAATAGCGCTCGCTACTAAAGTCAAATTCACATGAAATAACGCCATAAGACCCAAAGTACAAACTGTCGTAATCAATACCGTTATAGTCGGCAAAACAACTCCGCCGACGCTTCTGAAAGATAAAAACAGCGTACCGATGAGAATAATTACGACAAAAGGAATCAAACGAATTAGATCTGCGCGCATACTCTCCGCAATAATAACCAGAAATGTCGGAAATCCGGCAACGTAAGCGGTATATCTCTCGCTTTCATAATTTTTAAGTATTTTTTTTATACTTTTATGAGTTTCTTCGGCATTTTTACTTTCGATCCCTTGCTCGAGAGTTATCGCGACAAGACTCCCCTGAAAGTCGTCGGAATAAAAATTTCCTTTATAAATTTTCCAAGAAAGAAGCCGTTGTTTGATAATCTCCTCTTCGTTGGCAGTTTCCGGAATATTTTCTACAAGCTTCATCGTTTCTATACCGTTTTCCGTTCCAAACAAATAATCTACGTTCATTATTGAGGTAACCGATTCGACATAAGGGGCGTTTTCAAATTCCGCCGTAAGTTTCTCAATAATTTCAAGATTTTCTTTAGAATAGACGTAACCTTCGTTAAATTTCAAACTAACCCCGATCATCATATTTCCGCCGTAAGTATCTTCTATCTCTTTAAATTCCTTTCTCGAAGGGTGATTTTTTGGCAAGAATTTAGTCGTGTCGTTATCGATAACCAAATTTTTCAGTTGAAGACCGAGAGCGACGGTTATTACGCAAATAACGATAATTATTAATAACGGATATTTAAAAAACTTGTTCATCTCAATTCTCCTATTTAATCATTCCTAATTAATGACAACATTAAATTTATATTATATTCGAATATTGTATTAAACTCGATGTTGTCCGCCATAAAATACTGATACATATCGTCGTTTATAAGATACATGCCTACTAAAATAGTCTGTATTGACATGACGGTTTTTGATATATCTATATCTTTTTTTATGCTTCCGTCTTCAATCCCCTGATTGACAAACGCGTCGATAAACCTTCGTATTCCCTTAACAATGTCTTGACACTTTTGAATTCCTTCGGTTTTTTTGTTCTCTTCAAACGCTTGATTGAGAAAATACGCTATCACTTTTGCATAATTAAGGTTTACTCTTTTCAATTCTATCAGAGAACGCGCGATAGATGAAAGCTTGTCAAAACCGGATTTTTGGTTTTCCGAGCTTTTCATAATAATCTTTTGCAAAAGCTCGACGCCCCTTAGCGCGATAGCGGAATAGAGCTCTTCTTTTCCGTCAAAATATTTATAAACCGTTCGTTTGCTAAACTCCGCTTTTTTCGCGATAGTATCCATAGAGGTCTCTTTAAACCCCTCTTTAAAAAATAGCTTCTCCGCCGCGTCGATGATCTCTTGCCGCTTTCTCTCTTTTTCCCTCGCTATCCGATTAGATATATAATTCATACAAAACTCCCGGTGTTCTAAGTATACTATCGGTTTACTTATTACAGTATAGTTTACCAAAGTCATATTGTCAATAAAAATAAAATTCTTTTAAAATAATTTTATTTTTAAAAGAATTTTTGGACGGACATGATAATTAATTTTCGGGAATTCCCGTTTTGAATATTCTTAATATCTAATAAAGCCGTTATTGCCGAGAAGAAAAGAAAAATAATAATATAAAACCGTCGTCTTACAACTAAAAATAGTTACCTACGCTTCTACCGCCGCCTTCGTTTGAAGGGATATGATCTCCGCCTATTCCGGTCATATCGTCTAGCATATAATATTTATATGTAACAGAATTCGGATCGGTATCGTTAGGAACCGGGTCTCCCCAAGTAGAGTCGACAAATTTCCACAAGGAGTTTTGATATAGAATATTATTCCAAGCGTGTCCTACGTTTCCGGTTTGGGTAACGGCCAATCCGTAAATTATTTTAGTCTGAATTCCGTTAGCTCTTGCAAGAGCCGTAAAAAGCATCGTATAGCCCTCGCAAACCCCCATTTGGTTATTAAAAACCGACAGCGCGTCCTGTTTTTTTCTTTGACCGCTAACCGTCGAGTCAAAATCGTAATGGTTGCGTTTAACGACAAAGTCGTATACGGCTTTGATTTTATCATCTTCGTTTGTAAGATTATACGTCAACTCGACGGCTTTGTTCAGCAATACTATATCGTCCGATTGAGCGTAGTCCGAAGGATATAGAAACTGCCCGTATTCGTCGCGAGTATTTGTTACGGTAAACTTATAAAGAAGCGTCGAGGTAGTAAAATGTTGAGTATCCCCTTCGTAATTCAAATTATTAACAGTCGCCGTCGCTTTATAAACGTAAACATTATAAGTTCCAGTTCCGTATTTTAGCCATATTCTGGAATCAAAATTTTTTCGCAGTAAATATGTCGCAGTTTGACTATCTTTAACTATATGAAAACATGTGTATTGATTTTCAAGAGTATAGGAGTTAGACCCTTTTATGGTAAAAAAACCGTCCGCTTCGAATGTTGAAACAACGGGAGACGTAACCTGAATGCCTGAATCGACGTTGATAACGGGAGAGCCCGAGCCGGCGGAAG
>JAGOCL010000195.1 GCA_017998755.1 Spirochaetota bacterium
ACAAAAAGGAGTTTTATATTATGAAAAGAATTTTTATTATTTTGATTATTTTAGCTATCGCGACGTTATTAAACGCGCAGGATCCTAAAGAGATATTAAGGAAAATTGATAGAAACGAAGTTTACGATACTATAAAATACGAAGGGGAGATGCAGATAACTATTTCCGGGAAAAAGTACGTAAAAAGTTTTTATACCTATGCGAAAGGGTCGCAGAATTTTTTTACCGAATTCACAAACCCCGACGACGAAGGAACGAAATACCTTAAAAAAGATGGAACGTTATACGTCTATTCGGAAGACTTGGAAGACGTTATGCCTATAACGGGACATATGTTAAAAGAGTCGATGATGGGATCGGATTTGTCGTACGAGGATATGACTCAAAACGAGACGCTGGAGAGTCAATACGACGTAGAAATTACCGAAGATACGACTTACGAAGGCAAAGAGGTTTACGTTCTGGAATTGACGGGCAAGAAAAAAACGGTTTCTTATCCAAAAAGGAAGATGTGGGTTGAGAAAACTTCAAACTTGGTATTGAAAGAGGAACTTTTTGCCCTATCCGGAGCTATATTAAAAGAAAATATTGTTAAAAATTGGATAAAAATAAAAGGGAGAGACTTTCCTACGGAAATTGAGATGAAAGACTTATTACGAAAGAATTCAAAAACTGAATTCAAGATGCTAAATATTGAACTCGATATTTCTATTCCCGACGATATGTTCAGTATTCAAAGGTTAAAGAGGTAATTTTGTAAAGGGGGAAGATATGGGATATAAAGTTAATTTAGTATATATGGCTTTTAAAAATCTCGGAAGGCATAGAGTCAAAACTACAGTTACAATTATCGCAGTATTTATAAGCGTCTGGCTATATATTTTCATGGACGCATGGCTACTTGGTATGGAGAATGAATCCAAAATAAATCTGGTTAATTACGAGACCGGCGAAGCGAAAATTTATAAAAAAGAGTATTACGATAAAAAAGACGAAATACCTATGCATGAAGGATTTTATAATTATAAAGAGATTATTAAATCTTTAGACGAAAACGGATACGTCGCGTCTCCTCATTTTAAATTCGGCGGTTCTTTACTGAGCTCTTCGATCGAACTTCCTTTCTTATTTCTTGGCGTGGACGCTGAGGCGGAAAAAGAGTTGTTTCTTATAGATAAATATATAGAAAAAGGGAGATTTATCGAAAACGGCAAATTTGAAATAATGATAGGAGCTCGAGGCGCAAAAGACCTAAACGTTGCCGTTGGGGATGACGTCCGATTATTAACCGTTATCGATAAGAAAGATGACAACGGTAAGATCAAACATATCCATCAATTAATTGATCTGAAAATTGTCGGGATAATAAACTCGCCAAATCCCGTTACAAATTTAAAAATCGGTTATCTTCCGTTGGACGTCCTTCAAGACGATAGAGGGCTTTTACTGGAAGGGATGATTACTGAAATTTGTATAAGTAAAAAAAACAGACGGCTCGATTATTTACCGGATAAATTCAGCGTCGTAAACGATATTGCAAAAGTCGTCCCGGGGGTAAAAAGAATAACAAACGGAGAGGTAAAAAGCGACGATATAGTAGTCGTCAGTTGGTTCGACGACGCCAAAGATCTTATCGCAATAACCCGGACTAAATCTACCGGTAGTAAAACTATGATAGTTTTTTTATTTTTTTTGTCGTTTATTGGAATTGCAAACACTATGCTCATGTCGGTTTTGGAGAGGACGAAAGAGATTGGTATGATAAGAGCGATAGGTATGAAAGACTCCGAATTAAAAAGATTAATTATATACGAAGCTGTTTTTATTGGTCTAATTGGAGCGTCGTTAGGGATTGTCTTAGGATTAATTACTAACCTTTATATGGTTAACGTCGGTATAGATTTCTCTTTTATGACGGAAGAGATGGATATGGAATCTTACGGGTATCGGGTTATCGGTAATTTTAAAGCGGGATGGAATTTTACGACAATTGTCGCATGCGGAATCATAGCTCCGCTAATCTCGGCGTTGGTTTCGATAGCTCCGATTAACAGGGCGTTAAAGATTTCAATATCCGACGCGATGCGTTTTGAGTAATAAATAGACGCGGTCTGAAAGCGGGGCGCTTTCAGACTGTTGATAAAGGCAGTATATTATGAAAAAAATCATTATAATTATTATTTTTACGACGGCGCTAATTCCGACGTATTCGCAAAAAAAATCCTCAATAAAATTTAACGGTTCAATGGAAACTGCGGTATCTATTTTTCATAAGAAAGTTTATACAACAAATCCGGATTTTGGCGAATTTAGCTGGGGGTTAAATAATCTCCTAAATCTTCGATTCAGAGCCGATATTAACGAATACATTAAGTTTGGGTTTTCTGTAAATATAAATATGTTTGCGGGTAATCTTACTGGAACTTTCCCATTTTTTTCAATACCCTTTTACTACAAATCGACTTATATTGGTTCTTTTGATCTGGAACGGTTATATTTCAAAGCGGGAAACAAATATTTTGATATAGAAACGGGATTGTTGAGGATTTCCAGAGGATTCGGTTATATTTTCAGCCCGACGGATCTGTTTAATCCTCGCAATCCGCTTAACGCCGAAGCGCGTCCGGAGGGCAAACTGTCGTTTATCGCTACTTTTTATCCGTCGGATATGTGGAATATACAAAGTTTCATCATCGCTCCGGATAATCCGATAGAACAGAGCGGTTGGGGATTCAAATTCGGACTCGCGTCGAAGCTGTATCTAAAAAAAGTTAGTTTTGATTTCTTATATACTTTGTTTCTGCCCGACGTCGATTATGAAAAAGATCTGGAAGCCGCCGGTTTACCCGCGTCGACAAACAACGATTTTACTCAAATTCTTGGTTTTAGTATGAAAGCGGATATCGAGGTTGGGCTTTTTGTCGATATGATTTACAGATTTGATCATAGAGCGTTCAAAACTGGCAAGTATTACGGAAAAGATTTTAGGGGATACGAAGGGCTCGAGGCGGCTATCGGAGTAGACTATACTCTTCCCGGCGGCAGGGTGTATCTCTTAATGGAATATATGTTTTACGGAAGCGGGATGATCGACTGGGACGATAGAAAACTCGATTCAGTTTACATTAACGATACTTCGGATGGAAAATGGTATGAAAACTCTCCATTTGATCGAACTTACAACCCCGATAAGAAAACTTTGAGTTTCCTAAGACATGATTACCTCTTTGGTATGATCAGAGTGAAAGCCAACGATTATTTAAGCGTCGGAAATACATACCTCTTCGGAATCGACGATCAATCTTCGACATTATCGCTATTTTTCGACGTCGAGCCGTTTCAGTCGTTTACTATCAACCTTACTTGTATGTTTCCTTTCGACTGGAATATGCTTAACGGCGATTGGGTAAAAGGGGAATTCGGAGGAATACATCTCGGGTTTTATCAGAATTATAAATTAACTGTAAAGGTTAAATTCTAAATAACTAGTATATTGTTCATAAAATTATTTTACCTATACGTAAAAACTATTGAAAAATTATAAAATTGTTTCATGATTTGCAAAATTAGTTAAGTTTGTAATTATTGGAAATTTATGATTTGTAAAAACGGGAATTCCCGTTTTCTTAGTTGGGAGATTACGATGTTGTTGATTTAATTTTTTATATATGATAGTATTATTTATATGTTAATAAAAAACATTTTTCATAAAGCGATAAATATCGGAATAGACGATAAAACGGAATATTCTCTTATAAAAAATATCAGAGTTACTAACGCGTTGGGGTTTCTAGTTATCGGAAGTCATATCTCGGCAATAATTATGGCTATTTATTTCATAAAATACGCAAAACCTGTTATATACGTTTGTTTATTGATGATATTCTTTATGTCAGCCGCTTTAACGTTAAATTACTTCAAGAAACATACTGTTGCGATAATGATTGGAGCTCTGGCTTCTATAAATAATATTACTTTGTTTACAATTCTTATCGGAACAAAATCAAACGTCCATTTCCTTATGCCGGCCGTAATGATCGGAGCTTTTTATTATTTTCCTTATAAAAAATCAAAAACGATGTTTGGCGCGATAATCGTTAGTCTGATAGCGTTTATTTTTTTGGAAATATGGTTTATGAACCGCGAGCCGGTTTTAAATTTTCCCGAATCTGTTCAAAACGTTATAACCGTTTTCGTTAATCTTATGTTTGTCGTTACGACTTTTGGGTTTATGTTCTACGGTTATTATATCTACCGCGACGCTGAAACAAATCTTCAGAAAGAGCGCGAGAAATCCGAGAAATTATTGCTAAATATTTTACCGGACGCTATTGCCGAGCGTTTGAAAAACGACGAAAGAAAGATCGCCGATAGATACGAGCTTGTAGGGGTGCTTTTCGTCGATATTGTTAATTTTACGAAACTATCCGAAAGAATATCCGCATACGAACTTGTTACTATACTCGACGATATTTTTTCGGAATTTGACGATCTTGTCGAGGAGTTTGGAGTCGAGAAAATAAAAACTATCGGCGACGCTTATATGCTAGCTTCCGGGCTTGGCGATAACGTCTGCGATCCCGCGAGGTCTATTGCGGATATCTCGTTAAGAATGATAGATAAATCAAAAGAAGCGTGTCGGAAACATGGGCATGAGGAACTTGATCTGCGGATAGGAATAAATTGCGGACCGGTCGTTGCCGGAGTTATCGGTTATAAGAAATTTGCTTACGACCTTTGGGGCGATATAGTCAACGTCGCGAGCCGTATGGAATCCAATGGGATCCCAGGCAGAATCCAAACAACGGAGGACTTATACGTCCGTCTGAAAGACGACTATTTATTCGAAGAAAGGGGTATGATTGAAGTTAAAGGAAAAGGGATTATGAAAACCTACTTTCTGATTGGTAAAAAAAAGAATTAAATTTTTTGAAAATCCTATTTAGTACAGATTAAAAAAAAATATGAAGATTTTCTATTTAAATTAAGAAAAATAAATAGTTTATTTTGATTTCCTAAGATATAAAGACTATAATTATTAAGATTTATTGCGCTATTCGGAGGTAGTTGATGAAGAAAACGATATTATTTTTTTTTGTTTTTGTCGACGTTTGTTTCTTGTTCTCTTTTTGATTATTTATTCGACGACTCGACAGCGATCGAGGAAACTACAACGATCGCATATGTTTCAACAACTACGACTACGTTAGACGCATATGCGACAACGACGTCAACGACGATCGATGTTTCGACTACGCTCAACATGACTACGACGACAGACGCATATGCGCCAACAACGTCAACGACGATAGAGGAGACTACTACGACTATAGACGCATATGTGACAACGACGTCAACGACGATCGATGTTTCGACTACGCTCAACATGACTACGACGACAGACGCATATGTGTCAAGTTCATCAACTACGACTACGTTAGACACATATGTGTCAACGACGATCGAAGAAACGACGACTACGACGACAGACGCATATGCGCCAACTACGACGACAGACGCATATGTGTCAA
>JAGOCL010000196.1 GCA_017998755.1 Spirochaetota bacterium
AAATTAATAGAGTAGGTAAACAACAAGCTCTGACGAAAGAAAACGACGTATTAAAACAGGAAATACTCAATAGCGATATTCATAAACAAGGAATAAAAGACTCGGAAGAAATCCCTGAAACCAAAAACCTTGACGAGGAATTCTCAAAAATTAAGGACGAAGAAAACGGTAAAAACCAGAAGAAAAAGAAGAAAAAAAACGCCAATCAATCGGACGACGCCGATGAAGAATCTCAAGAAGAAAATCAAAGCCAAAACGTTATTACCGACCCTAAAATCGGAAGAAAAATTGATATTTTAGGATAGTTTTACGTTTTATTATACTAGATAAAAAAAACCGCCTTTTCCGGCGGTTTTTTTTATTATTGAATAGTTTTTTATTTTACAGATCTCTAATCCTATCCATAGGATTGATAATTTCCGTTACTCTAACGCCGAAGTTCTCGTCTATTACTACGACCTCTCCCCGCGCTATAAGCTTGCCGTTAACAAGTATGTCAACCGGCTCTCCCGCGAGTTTATCAAGTTCTATAACCGTTCCTTCTCCCATACCGAGTATCTCTTTTATGGACTTCTTGGTTCTACCGAGTTCTACGGTTAGCTCCATATTTACGTCCATCAAGAGGTTGATATTACCGCCTTGAGCGTCCGCTTGAGCCGGTTGAAAAGAAGAAAACTGCACGTTTTGGAACTGATTTTGAGGCATACCGCCCATATTCATCATACCCATATTTTGAGGCATACCGCCGCCCATGTTCATCATACCCATATTTTGAGGCATACCGCCCATATTAGACATACCCATATTCTGCGGCATACCGCCCATGTTCATCGTTTGTCCCATAGAGCCCGCGTTATTTTTTGTCCCGGCGTTACCGCCCATCTGATTTGAAGCGGGGGTTATAGACGAAGTCAGATCTTTAACTACGTTTAGCCCGAATATTTCGATCAATTTAGTAGAGGCAGTTCCTTCGATTGAGAAATCGTAAACTACTTTTACATAATTATCCCCCGAATTAACCGTCATCATTGAGTTGTCTTTCATACCAATAACCGGCGGAGAAGTTCGCAACTCTTTTTTTACCTTAGTGCCGATAGTATTGCTTGAATTTCCCGAAAGGACGTTCATAGCTTCGCTAACGGCCCCAAACTCCATATCCGTTAACTCTTCAAATTCTTGTCCCATCATGAGACCCGCTATACTTTTGGCCAAATCCACGTCTAATATATAACTATGATGACCTATAGCCCCCGACTCGTAATCCATTACAATTTCAACAAATTGTCCGGACATTTGATTTGAGATATCTCTTCCGCTTAATACTTCCAACCTTGGAGAACCGACGGTAACAACTTTACCGATAAGAGCCCCCAAAGCTCCGCCAACGTTTCCGGACGAAGAATTAATTAGATCCAAAAATGCGGAATTCTCCGCTTGAGATAGTAAACCGGAATTTGATCCTCCGCCGTTCATCCCAATATTATCTGAAAACGAACCGCCGTTAGAATTATCCGAAGCGCCGTCGTCTGTGCCTTGCAACAAAGCGTCAATCTCGTCCTGAGATAATGAACCATCGCTCATTCTTCTCCTCCTTCTTCCATATCTTCAAAATCTTGTATCTCTTTAGAGCCTAGAACTTTAACAATTTGTATCGCCATCTTGCTTCCTACCGTTCCGGGTCTACATTCAAATTTATTTTTGTTCCCAATATTAGCGACAAAATTATCTTTAGTTTTAACTCCAAGTTTAATACAATCGTTTAACCTCAACGCTAATACGTCTTTTATTTTTATATCTATCTTTCCTATCTCGACAATCAAGTCTACGATTACGGTCTCGAGCCGCTCTTTTATAATTGCAAGATATTCCGTAGTAGTGCCTTTTCTAACGCTCGAATACCAATATTGTCCGGAAAGTTTTGATATAACCGGTTCGATCGTTATATAAGGAATACAAAAATTTGTCATCCCTTCCACGTCGCCTATTTTAGTCTCAAGCGTTACCAATACGACCATGTCAGACGGAGGAACAATCTGAGCAAACTGAGGATTAACCTCTATTCTACCCAATCTCGGCCTCAAATCAATAACGTTCGACCATGCCTCTCGAAGGTTACCCAATATCCTGACTATAACCCCTTCGATAACGGCCGACTCTATCTCGGTCAACTCTCTGCTTATCTTAGGTCCCGAATCGCTCTTTCCGCCAAACAACTTCTCGATTATCGCAAAAGTTATCGAAGGGTCTATTTCGAGCACCGCATTACCTTTTAACGGCTCCATGTCGATAACCGCTAAGGTAGTCGGATTAGGAATTGATCTGATAAACTCTTCGTACGTCAACTGATCGACAGACGCAACGTGAACGTGAGCTAAAGCTCTAAGCTGAGCCGAAAGCCCGGTAGTCGTTAATCTGGCGAATGTCTCGTGTATCATCGAGATAGTTCTTATCTGATCTTTTGAAAATTTATCCGGTCTCTTAAAATCATAAATCTTGACCTTACGCTGATCGGTGGATTTACCCATCTCCTCCGCGTCGACTTCGCCCGTTGAAATAGCGGTTAAAAGCTGGTCAATTTCGTCCTGAGATAAAACTTCAGTCATTTATATCCCTTAAAATAAAAATTACATCAAAGTATATTCTAGATAATATACTCTCTCAACTTTTCCTTCGTTTAATATCCGATTAATCTGCTTTAAAAGGTCCTCTTCCAGTCTGTCCAGGGCGTTCTCGTCTGCAAAATAGTCGGACTTCAATCTCGACAGATGCTTAATAATAACGTCCCTGATAACCGGAATAACCTGAGTCAATTCGGTCTGTATTTTTTTATCGCCAGCTTTAAATCCCAAAGAAACTTTCAACTGTATCATCCTACCGTCGAGAAGCTGTTGTCTAAAGGGATCGTCGATCTTCATGTATTCCAAATGAGCTTTATTAACCCTAACAATCGTATCGCCGTCAGGAATAGTCGACGCTCCTGTAGGAACTACGCATCTACTCATAACTATAAATACCAAAACGCATACGATTATTATTCCGATAACAGAAGCTACTATATAAAGTATCCTAATAATAAAAGGACTTAAAAATCCGCCCTTTTTTATCTGCGGTTGACTGCTTTCGTCTCCCTCTTCAATCAGGTTTTCTTGATCAGACATGATAACTCCCCCTCCAATCAAATAGTATTTAATTTTAAATTTATTGTCAATAATTAATATAAAAAAATATCAATTTTAACAATATTATTTTTCTCGTAAAATTATAATATCCACTCTTCTGTTCTTCGATCTTCCCTCTTCGGTTTCGTTACTGTAAATCGGCTGGTATTCGCCGTAACCTACGACCGACATCTTTTTTGGATCCGCCCCAAAATCTACTAAATAATCAAGCGTATTTAGCGCTCTTGCCGTTGATAAATGCCAGTTAGTCGGCCACGGTCCGTCGCTGTCGGTAGCGACCGTATCCGTATGCCCCTCTATTCTGATAGACTTGTCGTAAAATAAGGGCTGAGCTATCAAATTAGCTATTTTCTCCAAAACCCCCCGCGTCGCGTCTATATCAAGCTCGGCGCTCGCTTTCTTAAAGTAAGCGTCGGTAGATAAAGTGATCACTATACCCCTCTCGTTTAGAGTAACGGCAATCTTTCTCGTCTTTAATTCCGCCTGAAAAACCGAAATCGCCTCTTTATGCGCTTTCGCCATACCGCTTCCTCTTTCGTTAGAAGGAAGACTTTCAATAGAGCTTCCTAAATCGGCAAGTCTACCGGCAGTCAAAGTTCTTCCGCCGGGCATTATACCAAATCCCCCTTGAAAAGGGGACAGTATCAATTGAACCTCTATTATATCAAAATGAGCCATAGAAACAATCAATACGAAAAACGTTAATAAAAGCGAGTTCAAATCCCCAAAAGTCAACATCCAATCGGGGGATCCCTCTTCGCACTTCTTATCTTTCTTTCTTCCGGATGCCATTTAATACTCCATATTATACGTCCGAAGTTTGTTTAATCTTGCCTCTCTCCCTCGGCGGTATAAAAGCGAGAAGTTTTTCCTCGACTATTCTTGGGTTGTCGCCCGTCTGTATAGATAATATCCCTTCAAGAATTATCTCTTTTTCGGCGGTTTCGTTAGCGTCTCTGTCCGTCAATTTATTTGATACAGGTATAAATACCAAGTTTGCCATTATAGCTCCGTAAAACGTGGTAATAAGAGCCGCCGCCATACCTTTACCTATAGCCGAGGGGTCGCCCATATTGTTTAACATACCTACGAGTCCGTACAAAGTCCCGATCATTCCGAATGCCGGAGCAAGTTTACCCCAATCGCCAAATAATTTTATTCCAAAACCGTGTCTTGCGTTCATTTGATTTAGTTGATTATACATAATCGACTTTATTACTTCAGGGTCTGTTCCGTCGACAACAAGCCGTATCCCCTGTTTAAAAAAATCGTCGGTAAGAGACTCAATCTCGTCTTCCAAAGACAAAAGTCCTTCTCTTCTAGATTTCTCAGAAAAACTAACCAAAGTCTTAATAATATCGGCTATATTTGATTTGGGTTCGTTCATAACAATTTTAAGATACGTCCCCATTTTCATTATTCGTTTAATGGGCGATCCTACCATAAGAGCCGCGAACGACCCGATTATTGTGATAAATACGGAAACCAAATCCCAATAAATAGTCATCGGGAATCCGCCGATTATGATAGAAAATATAATAGCAAAAAAACCAAGCGGAAGACCAATAATAAACCCTAAATCCATCTATCACTCCTCGCAGATAAGACCATAATTTCGTCTGTAACTCGTTATGTTTATAATTATTTCAGGGATTTTCTCTTTAACAATATACTGTACTTGAGAATCCATTGTTATAACGGTGTCCGGTTTCTCCTCAAGTCTTTCTATCAAATGAGGGTTAAGATAAAAAACGTCGCCGTTTAGCTTAGTAAGTTTTATCATTTGCCCCCTCCCCCAAAATACTCTAACAATTTTAAAATTTTTGTCAAGAATAATATTTTAAATATTATTCATATCTATATTTAGCGTCGCTATTTTGTTAAGAAACAAGATAGCGACGCAAGTTATTTTAACAATCTACCTATTATCTCTTAAGAGTTAATAGCTCTTGCAACATTTGATCGGAAGTCTGTATAGTTTTCGAGTTGGCTTGAAAACCTCTTTGAGTTACGATCATATCGGTGAACTGCTCCGCAAGATCGACGTTAGACATCTCGAGAGCGCCGGCCATAATTTTCCCTTTTCCGATAGTTCCGGCGGGGCTGATATCCGGTTCGCCGGAGTTGTTTGAGTAAACAAAGTTCGTTTCGCCGGCTTTCTCAAGTCCGCCCGGATTTGTGAAGTTAGCAAGCGCCACTTGAGCTAATATTCTGTTATTTCCGTTGGAGTAAACGCCGGTAATAGAGCCGGTATCGTCCACTTTAAGTCCTTCAAGATACCCCATTCCAAATC
>JAGOCL010000197.1 GCA_017998755.1 Spirochaetota bacterium
GATAATATATTTTATAAATTAATTTTTAGGGGAACTTATGAGCAGTCAAAAAAAGGTAAAAAAAGGTTTCTGGTCCTATTTGAAAATCAAGTCTAAATTGATATTTATCATATTGCCTACGGCGATTATACCTTTAATGGTCGTTGTTTCCTTTACAAGCTGGCGACTTTACAATCACTTGGAAAACCAAGGTAGGGAGAGCTACTCGACTCTAATTCAACAAGTAAGTAAAAACGTTGATTTTTTATACAATCAAAATGCGAGAACCTTGTCAAATATGCTTGATATCCCCGCTCTAGTCGAGGGATTTAACGTTACGGAATATAAATCGGGGCAAGACGAGAAAGACATTAGCCAGAGAATGATAGGAGACGTTACTACGAGAGGGGGATTAAGAAACACTTTTGAAGAAAAAATCGAAGGTATGCTCTACGTAGTCGAGCTTGATAAAAAGTCAGTTAATGACAAAACCGATCATAAACAACATCTTCTTATTGACAATCAGATGAGACTTGATATGGATCTACTTCTGAAAGATCCTCTTTTTAAGAGATTAAAATCAGACAATAAAACGAAACTCGTTTTTGGCAGATTAACGGAAGGGATAATTACCGGAATTTACGCCGATTCTCCCGTTATGATCTACCCTTATTACGCTACTCCTCCTGAAAATGAAACCGATACTTTTACAAAGTTCTTATTAGTAGCTCTAAAACCTGGATTTCTGAGCAGTTTTTATAACGAAATCGAATCCTTAAAATTCGGAACTCTTTATGTTCTTGACAGTTTTGAAAACGTAATGTCGTTTAATCATCCTCTCGAAGAGGAAGACTTTGTGTTCGATTATGAGAAAAAAACTTATATTTTTGATAAAGAAACAGAGAAGTCGATTATCGATTATGAAAAAGCCGAAAAAACTGATTTAATGAATTTTGGCGATTACAAAATGCTCAACATCGATAGCGCTATTTTACAAACACCGCAAGTAAACGAACTCTTGACTAATATGGCTAATGGCGTTGTGGACGTTTTTTATGAAAAAAATATTGTAACATATAATAACGAAAAATACCTTACCGTTTTAGGATTTGGAGCTGATTCTCAGACTAAGTATATATATTTTCATCCGATTAAACAGTTTCAAAAACCTATTGTCGCGGTAGTTCGAATCATAGTTTTATTCTCCGGGATTATGATAATAATCATAGTTCTAATTAGTTATATGTTTAGTAAAACTTTTACTAGACCTATCAATACTCTTGTAAGCGCGACGCATGTCGTAGCGCAGGGCGATTATAATCATTTTATAGAATCGCAATATAAAGACGAGATCGGTGTTCTCTCCGAAAATTTCAATCAGATGATCAAGAATATCAAAGCGTATCAAGACAGATTGCTCTCGGCTGAAAGAGAAAAATCCGAACTGGAGTTAGCTTCCAAGATTCAAACCTGTCTTTTACCTGCGATACCTCAGAAAGAGCATTACGATATAACGGCGACGATGATCCCGGCGGCCGAAGTAGGCGGCGATTATTACGATCTTATTGGAGAAGCAAACGGAAGAATTTGGTTTGGTATAGGGGACGTATCGGGTCACGGCTTAACTTCGGGACTTATAATGATGATGGCTCAAACAGCTTTTAACACTATATTATTAAACGACCCGACTATTAGTTCGGATAAACTTGTAGCTCAAGTAAATAAAGTTATGTATCAAAATATTAAGCAAAGGCTTGGCGAAGATCACTTTATGACGATATCTTTTATGGTCGCTAATCCCGACGGAACCGTTCAGTTGTCCGGTTGCCATCTTGACGTACTAATATATAGAAATAAAACTAAGAAAGTTGAAAGACTTGAAACAAACGGCGTATGGCTCGGGCTTATACCTGATATCGAACAAAATACCGTCGAATCGAGCTTTAAACTTGAACAAGGGGATCTTTTTTTCCTTTATACCGACGGACTTATCGAATGTACAAACGAAAAAGACGAACAATACGATATGGAAAGATTGATAAAAAAACTGGAAGAAATCGGCGATAAACCGGTCAAAGATATAGAGGAAGAGATAATTAACAGCGCTTTTCAGTTCTTAAAAGAGCAAAAAGATGATATTACGTTTGTTATAGCCAGAAAAAAATAATAAGACCTTTATTGGATAAAGCTTCTGAAAATAATAATTTCAGAAGCTTTTTTATTTATAGAATTTTATTAAAAATTATTTTGTCGTCTTTGAAATCGTAAAAGTCCTTAAATATTGCGGCTTCTTGATATCCGTTTTTTTTATAAAAATTTCTTGTAGGAAGATATTGATCCTTAGAAGAGGTGTCCAAATAGACTTGATAACCGCCGAGTTTCTTTATATACTCCTCGCTTTTTTTCAAAAGATAAGCGCCTATTCCATTCCCCCTCAAATCGTTTCGAACTATGATCCAATAAAGATCGTAGCTTATATACGAACACGGTATCTCGCCGAAACAACTGTAAGCGACAATTTCGTTCTCGCTTTCCATAATGTTAAAAAGATAACCGCTTTTTATTCCTTTTACTAACCGCTCTTCTACCAGTTCTCTTGCGATTAAAGTTTCCTCTTCCGTAAAAAATTTGGTTTCTCTTGTAATTTTTTCGATAGCTTCGGCGTCGCTCTCATTAACATAATCCCTAATTTGATACTTATCTACATCAGTCATAAATAACTCTTCAAACTCGATTTAATTATAACGCTTATCATCTCGTCGTAAGATAAGCCGCCTTTGTTAGCCGCCGCGTAAAATCCGCTATCGTCGCTTAAACACGGGTTTGTATTTATTTCAAGCAAGTAACAATTGTTGTCTTTATCTGTTCTAAAATCAAATCTTGCGTAAGTCTCTATACTTAATATACGGGATAAGAATATTATAGCGTCGTCCATAGCGTCAAATAACTTTTGATCCTCAATTTTTCTATCAAAAGATCTAACCGTATTTTTGTATTCTACGGAAGACTCGTCCCATTTTGATTTATAACAAACGATCTTTGGAGCGTCTTCTTTATAGTCTTTAAAAATAATTTCCGCTCTCGGAAGGATTTTCCCGTTTAGTAAAGAAATATTGAATTCCCTACCTTCTATATATTCCTCGGCGTAGAAATCAAAGTTATATTTCTTTTGTCTATCAAATATTTCTTTTTTGATATCCTTAGCGTTTTGAAAATATTTAACGGAATTTTTATCAATACTTATCGAAGAATGTCTATCAACCGGCTTTAGTATATATTTTTTCCCGGGAATAAATTCAGACAAATCCTTAGCGGTAACGTAGCGCGGAGTATAAATATTTTTTTGATATGAAATAGATTTTAAAAACCTTTTAAAAATAAGTTTGTTATGGGTATGGTAAATTGAGTCCGCTCTGCACCCCGTATATGGAATATTAATACTTTCAAAAAAAAGCGGAGCTATAGAGATATACGCCTCGTCTTCTACAAGATTAAAAATAAACATAGGTTGATTCTTCTCCAAAACAGACTTTATATTTGAAAGATTTCCGTCAAATTGAAGAGTCAAAGTATTATACCCCAAATTTGTGAGCGATCGATGAATAAGATTGGCCTGACTCAAATTATCGAGCGCGTCCGCTTCCGTATTATCGAAACTCTTTATATAGTCGTGAACTATTACGACATTTTTTTTCATATTACCTCGCTTCCATTCTTTCCAGCGCAGAATTAACAATAATTTTTATTAATTCGTCGTAATTTCTTCCTAACATAGAAAACATTATTGGTAAATCCGAATAGTTTGGATTTAATCCGGCTAAAGGATTTACCTCTATAAAATTTATATCGCCGTCTTTGTCGAGCATAATATCGACTCTTCCGGCGTCTCGACATTCCAAAGCTCTCCACGCGCCCACGGCGAACTCTTTAATCTCCTCGTTTAGCTTTATATCAGTTATCAGCTTGTATTCTACGACCTCTTCGTACATAGCTTTGTTTTTATAAGAATATGCGTTTTTTTCGGCTTTTTCGTTTAAAATTACTTCCATACCGCCTATACATTCCGCTTTTATTCCCGTTCCAATCATCCCGACGGTGAACTCTCTTCCCGAACAATAAGTCTCGACTAAAACGGGTTGCTTAAATTTTTTAAGAAGCTCCAAAGACGCCGTTTTTAGTTGATTTTTATTCTCAACTTTTGATTTATCGGCAATTCCCTTACTCGATCCTTCCGCTACCGGCTTAACGAATAAAGGATAAGCCAAATTGAGTTTATCAATATCTTCTGCGGTTTTTATAACAAAAAAATCCGGAGTTTTAAACCCGTTTGCTCTAACAATCGTTTTGGTTAAATCTTTTTTAAGAGAAATCCCCAAAACGACCGGATCGGAAAACGTATAAGCGATATTATACGCTTCCAAAAGAGCCGGAACTTGAGACTCTCTGGAATATGTTCCGTTTACGCCTTCGCAAATATTAAAAACCAGATCCCATCTAGCGTTATCGTTTAATCTTTTAATCAGAGATCTAATGTTTCCTATACGTTCGGTTTCATACCCTAGTTTTCTAATCGCAGACTCTATTCCGTTAACTGTTTCGGGAATATCAAGTTCCGCCGTTTCTTCAACGCTATAACCTTCTTTCAGATAATCCTCTTTCAAATCGTATGTCAAACCTATCTTCATTATTTCTTCCTAGTATCATTCTTTTTTGCTTGCGCCGTTTACAACATCGGCTATTTATTAAGCAAGGTCGCAATCCGGATAGCTGTATTTATTGTTTTCATAATTTCTCAGTAAAACGGCGCCATTTTCATCTCTTCCGCGATAGTAATCCGGCAGTAAAGGTATCTTTCCTCCTCCTCCCGGCGCGTCGATAACGTAGTGAGGTATAGCATACCCCGAAGTCCAGCCCCTAAGATTATCTATTATCTCTATCCCTTTTTCCACCGGAGTCCTAAAATGTGAAGATCCCATTATCGGGTCGCACTGATATAAATAATACGGTTTAACTCTTATTTTTAAAAGTTTATGAAATAGACTCGTCATAGTTTGCGGATTATCGTTTACGTCTTTAAGCAATACAGTTTGCGATCCCATTACTATTCCGGCGTCGGCTAACATATTACAAGCTTTAGCCGTCTCTTCCGTAATCTCGTCGGGATGTGTAAAGTGAATGCTCATATATAGCGGTTTAAAGTTTTTCAATATCTTTATTAGATGCTTGTTAATCCGCATCGGCATAACCGCCGGAACTTTTGTCCCTATTCGCGCCATTTCAATGTGCGGAATTGAAAAAATATTAGTTAAAAGATAGTTTAAAGATATGTCCGGCAACGTCAACGGATCTCCTCCGGATATGATTATATCTCTTATCTCTTTATGTTCCCTTATATATTTAAAAGCCAACTCCCATTCAGCCATCTGTTTCTTTAAAAAATTGTTATTCGACACAATCCTTGATCTGGTGCAATAACGGCAATTAGTCGA
>JAGOCL010000198.1 GCA_017998755.1 Spirochaetota bacterium
TCTACATTCCAAGCCCAATCTTTGAGAACAGAGTCAGGTCGCTTTTGTTAAGTATTAATATATCTTTGTTGGCGCTGTTGATGTAGATATATTCTTCGTAAAAACTGATAAAAGTATCTTGATCGACTCGTTCGACAGATTGGCATAGAAGGTTGAGTTTATCGTCGAATTTTCCAAGATAGTATTTATCGTCTTGTTTTAAAATAGCGTAGATATTTTCATCATTAAGTTCTATAAAACTTCTCCAAAAAATGTTATCTTCACCTTGAATCTTTGGTTCAAGAGTTTCGCGATCGACTAATATAAGGTTGTGATCTGTTTCGTGGCTTCCCTGATGAACTATCAACAATACGCCGTCCTTGAATACCGAATACTCATTACCGCAGATATTTGTAAGTTCGGATCTATGTTCAAGTTTCTTAGTCGCGATATTAATAGTATAGAGTTCGTTATTGTAATGACCTCCAGACATATACTCTTTGACTTTGAGATAGAATAAAGTCCCGGCGAATATATTTTTATCCGTTTCGCCTTTCTTAAGAAGATCCTCTCGTATCAATAACTCTTCCTCTTTTTTTGTCAAATCCTCGCTTTTTTGCTCCAATTCTTTTTTTACCTCTTCAGGGGTTTTATTTATTGCAACAATAACCTCGTCTTTTTTTATATCTTTTTTATCCTGAGCGATCTCTTCCTCTTTTTTAACGATCTCTTCTTTTTTTGTTTCAAGTGTAGTTTTATCCTCTTCAAGTTTAGTTTGCTCGGCTGTGATTTTTTCTTTCTCTAGAGCCAAAGCTTCCTCTTTTTTTGCAAGTTCCTGCTCTTTTCTTAGTTTTTCTGCCTCGTCTTGAATGTTTTTAGCCGCTTCTTTTTCTTTTTGAAGTTTATCTTCTTTAGACGCTAAATCTTGAGATTTTTTTTCAAGTTCTGTTTCTTTCTTTTCAATCGTTATTTCAGTTTTTATAGCGTCTTTCTTTTTTTGTTCGACCTCTTTTTCTTTGATTTCAACGAGGTCTTTTCTATCTTCGATACCCATATCTTCATTTTTTCTGAGCTCCTCTATAACGTTTTTGTCTGAAATTTCCGAAGTATCCAACGAGCTCACGTTTCCTTTTTTAGCGTCTTCCGTCAGCGGTATAAGAATTTTAGTTTTACCCGGCCATTCGGAGTATTTGGTTGAAATTCCGGCGTTTGACGCATCTATATAGCTTAAAGTTTCCGCATTATACTTTGTAGCGATGTAATCTACGTTTCCTCGATAAACTGCGTTGTAAAACGTGGCAAATCTTGCAAGAGTCGCGGCGTCGGATCTGTTATATCCGAGTTTTTTTTCAAGATATGCCGAAAGGATAAGTCTAACGTTGTCAATGTGATCTACTTTTGAATCTTTATCTATGGAGAATATTATGGAGTCGTATTTATCCGTAGATTTATCGACGGCGTGTACGATAGAGTATTTATCTCCAAATTTATAAACAGAATTGGCGATTTTTTGCATATCGGAAAGTTTTGAGCCGATCGTTCTGATATCCGAAACGGAATCGACTGTCTGATGAGGCCCCGTATAGTTCTCAAAAACTATGTTAAAATCTTTAGTCGTTTTTATCTCGTCTACGTCTATGACAAGACCGAAAAACAAAGAATTCAATAGGACTGTGAAAAATAATACCGATAATAATTTTCTCATTGTTTACCCCTTAATTTAATATTCCCACGTTTAATAATAGCGCTTTTTTTCGCGTTTGTTAAAATTTATTTTCAAATTATATAATAAATATAATTTTTTGGGATTCTGCTATTCTTCAAGTATGATCTCGTATATCTTAGATTCTATCATAAGGTCTAATATATCTTTATTAATCTTTTTATCCGCCGCTTCCTTTTTTAATATATCTAGCGCTTTGTCGATTGAAATTCTGTTTTTATACGGTCTATCGCTAGAAGTCAGAGCGTCAAAAATATCTACGATACACATAATTTGCGATTCCAAAGGTATTTGATTACCTTTCAGTCCTTGAGGATACCCCGATCCGTCCAGTTTTTCATGGTGAGATCTAGCAATTTCCGGTACTTTTTCAAGACCTTTTGGCCATATTATAAAGTTTAAGAATTTATATGAATAATCAACGTGCGATTTCATAATCTCGTATTCTTCGTCTGAAAGACTACCTCTTGAATGGAGTAATCTGTGGTATTCTTTGTCGGATAGGGCGGCGTTTTTCTTTTTATCAAGATATACGAGTTCAGTTTCTTTAGCTTTTTTCAATTTTACCGCTATATCTTCGGCTATATAACCGGGTTCGTTTGCCGAAAAAACGGCGTTTTTAAGATCGTCAACGTTAGATATTATATCGTCGACAAAATTAGTATTTTCCGCGTTTGTTTTTTGTTTTTTTTCGTTATAAAGGTAGTATTTCAACGTTTCCATTCTACCGTCGATGTTTTGTATCTCTTCAACGTAAAGTTTTTTTGCTTTTAAAAGAATTTTTTCAGGGATGCCGATTTTACCAAAATCGTGTAGAAGCCCGGAGTAATTTAGCGCTCTAATGTCGTCCGGAGAAAATTTGATATTTTTTAACGGACCGCCGTCTGTCTTGTTAATAAGCTCCGCAATGGCTACCGATAATTTACCGACTCGTCTTGAATGACCGGCGGTGCTTGGATCTCTGCTTTCTACGGCGCTTACCGAGGCCTCCATGAACGATTCAAAAAGAGCTTGGATTTCTTTATAGAGGCGCGCGTTTTCAATTGCGATTGTCGCTTGACTACCGAGAGACCTTATCAGCAACTCCGATTTGTGGTCGAATTCTACGACGTTTTTCTTTACGATCTCTTCGCTTGTTAATTTTATACTTCTATTTTTCTTTTTGTTTATTAACTGTATCGCGCCGATAATCTCCCCTTTATGATTAATCATTGGAACCACGATCATCGTTTTTGACCTGTAATTATTTTTTTCGTCAAAACTTGAATTAAATTTATACGGAAGCGTTCGGGAAATTTTGTAGGCGTCCAGAATATTAAGACTTTTACCCGTGTTGATAACGTAGCCGGCGAGCGATTTATTGTTAATCGGCATTTTTACTTTTTGATAACGCTCGCCTAATGTGTCGCTCATTGACCGTTCAAATTGCATCAGTTTTTCGCCGGTTTCAGAATTCACCTCTTTTAATACAAGATATATCGAGCCGCCGTCGGAATTTGTAAAATCGAGCGAGGTTTTTAATATTTCCTGCAAAAGAATTTCCATATCGGCTTGCGATGAGAGATCAATCCCGATTTGATACAGAGATGAGAGTTCCTTCTCATACTCGATGTCCCTTATAGTGTTCATCAGCGTACCGATAACTCTAGGGTTATCAAAGGGATACTGAAAGAAATCTGAAAAGCCGTCGTCTAAAAGTTTCATAGATAGGTTAGGAAAATTATATCCGACTATGCCTATAGAATGGACGTTATTCATCAGGAGTCCCTTAGGCGCCGGTAATTTACTTGGCCAGAATTTTTTCCACTTCAAGTCGTTTAATTCTGTAAAATTTATAATGAGCGTAGAGTTTTCTTCCAAATTGGAAAAAGTAGTGAAATCTTCAAAAATGTGATTGACGCTTAGTATTTTCTTGAGATCGCTTTTTACCTGATCGTCGGCGCCGCTGTAATAAATAACGCTCATAAGTAACCTTGATTAGAATATCGACAACAGACGTTTAATAATCAATATGTAACAAAAAAAATTAGTCTTTAATCTTTAAAATCGAGACTTTTTTCTTGCCGTCGCTCAAACATTCGTATTCATTAAAATCCAGCGCGCGGACGTCGTCGTACGCGATATCTGATAGCTTCTTTAGTTCGCCGTAGTCTGTTTTTACCAAACCGCATTTATTGTCTGTAAATATTTTATAGATATTTTTATCAAGCTTTTCGACTTTGTCGTAAATAATATCAGATAACCACTTGATAGTGTTGAAGTAGACGTAGAATATACCGAATTTTCCGCCTTTTCTAGCTTTATAGTAGTTATCGTCTAAGAAATCAACTTCATCGTATTCGTTTTCAAGTAAAATAGCGGCTTTTTTATCGTCAACGTGTATAAATCCTAGTTTATTATCTTTTTCAGTAATATAATAAAACCAACCTTTACGTTCCAGTTTATCGTAAACGGGTCGTATCAGTATCTTTCCGCAATGGGTTATCCCATATTTGCCGTTTTGATCCATAATTCTATAAAAATTTGTGTCGGCGCGATTGATATTCGCGTAAAGAGGATCAATCGCGATTTTGGCGGAGTCTTCGATGGTAACGGCTATTCCGAAAAGTTCTCCTTTTTTTATTCTGTAATAGTTGTCGTCTAGAAATATTATCTCGTCGTAATCCGGTTTAAGAATCCATTTTGAAGATAGTAGTTTACCGTAAGTTATACCAAATTTATTATTATTTTTTTTTATTTTTATCGACATATTTTTACCCGCTAGTCTTTTTCTATTTTAGAAAAAATACGCTTTTTATATATATTCTATATTTTTAAATATGTCAACGTAGAATTAATTAAATGTATAGCGGTTGGGGATATTATTACTTTAAGATTCCTTATTTAGACGTATATAGGTAAATTCTCGATTATGTGAGAAAATAATATTCTTTTTTTTATAGAGATTCTAACCATATGTGTCATTATATCCATTAAACTTTCTTTAATTCTTTTTATATTAAATTTCTTAACAATCAACATCAAAAATTTATCTACTCCATATTTGATAATACCTTCATAAAAAAAGGTTATAATATCTCTCAAAATAACCGACATTCCGTATTCATTGAATTGATAATGCCATTTTTTCAACATTTTATACTTATCTACATTTAATCTCACGTATTTATCGATTCTTTTCGGATTTTCGTTATCGATGAACTCATATTCCGATTTATGATCCCCTATAATTTTCTTGAGATTACGAATGTTATTAGATAATAATTCAAGCATGTAATCGATCAGCTCGCAATTACTATTCAAATTAAGATTTTTTTTCAAATAATCGATATGATCGTTAAATTTCGGCGAGATTATAAAATGAAATAGATAATTACTCTTAGACATGATTAGCTCCTTAAAATATTTTCTTTCTATACATATAAATAACAATTAATTTTTGGAATTCTTTACAAGATATGAGAAAAAAATTGAAAATTTAATACTTGGATTTAATATATACAACAAAAAATAAATTGTTTTACAACATATGTGTCAAAGCTGTTTTTTACGATTCGGGATTTACCTAAAAGACCGGCGAGACGTATGAAAATGTAGCGGTTTGTTTTAATTTTAAAGTATAAACTCATGCGACTTTTACATAAGGGATTACCTTATAAGCATTATCAGGAAAGTATTATATAAAATAAATATTTATCCCTAACGAGTTTTTGGCGCTTACCGGTATATTTCTATTATATTAGTAATTAATTGGAGGAATTTT
>JAGOCL010000199.1 GCA_017998755.1 Spirochaetota bacterium
ATTTTGTACTTTTCATAAAATCCTCTTAATTAATTTAATCTTAATGAAATATTTGTTGCGAATTGCTAATCGTACAAATCGGTTAATAATTTTCTATAGAATTATAAAACCTATAAAAATAGATAAGATTTCAAAGGATTAAAAATTGTTTTAAACAAAATTTTAAGATAAATTCTACCATTTCTTTAATTTCCAAAAAATCGACGTTAAGATAATCGATAAAACCGAAAGCCCCATAATGACCCAAAAAGCAAAAGGTCTGTCTTGCATTGGTATACCTACGTTCATAGAAAAAACGCTGACTACAAAAGTTGGCACCATTATCGATATAGTTATAATATTTAAAGTTTTCATAAGGACGTTAAGATTGTTGCTTACTATAGCGGCTCTTGCCGCGGTAATTCCCGACAAAACGTTAGCGTAGATATCGGCTAGTTTGTAACATTGAGTGTTCTCGATTATTATATCGTCCAGAAGAGATAAATTGTCGGGAGTAAATCCAATTTTAGAAGCGGCGGTTTTCATTTTTTCAAATAATACCGAATTTGAATTAATACCGTTTAAGAAGTAAACCAAACTTTTTTCAAGGGTAAACATATTAATGAGGAATTTATTTTCCATAGACGTATTGATTTTTTGCTCCAACGAATCGGATATCATATTAATTACTTTTAGATGTCCCAAAAAATGAGAGATAGTTCCAAATAATAATTTTAGAAGAACGTCTAAAAGAGAATTAAGTTTGAAAGATTGCCTTCCCTCAAATATTTGAATATCTTCCGGCATAATGATTATCATTTTTTCCTTAAAAATAAATACGCCGATAGAAGTTACTTTAAATAATAGATTATCCTCTTTTGAATAGTCTTTGGGTCTCTTTAATAGAAACATTATATGATTGTCTTCAAACTCAATTCTTCCCAATTCGTCGGGGTCTATAGACGAGTTTACGTTATGTTCGTCCATCCCGTAAGCGCTGATCAGATAGTTCATTTCGTTTCTTTCAGGCTTTTTATATATTATTACTTTTGATTCTTCTAAATTGGATTCTACTAATTTATTATTTTCAATTTTAAAATAACTAACCATATTTTACTCTATATAACAATATATAATTAATTTGTAAAGAATAAAATAAATATTTGAGTAAATATTTATAAATTATATATTACTCTACAGATAAGAATAATAATTGTTAAATATTTAATAAGAAATTTATGATAAGAAATCTGATACAAAAAAATACAGAATTAAGAAAAAAAATATTTGTTATATCAATTCCAATAATGATACAAATGATTGTAGAATATCTCTTAAATCTAACAGATACGGCATTTATTGGGCACTATGATATAAAAGGGGTAACGGCTATAACCAACGCTATATATCCCCTGTTTATATTTATGTCGCTGATGTTTGCTACTTCAAAAGGTACGACGATACTTATATCTCAATGTATAGGCGCAAAGAGTTTTAAAGAAGCGAGAAGGTACGCCGAAGTATCGTTTGTTTTTAATCAAATTATTTCATGCGTCTATTTTATAATATGGTTTATTTTTGGGAAAAGTATAATTCATTTGCTTGGCGCAAGGGGCGATATTCTTGAGATGTCATATAATTATGTGAGAATTATTTCTTTTCATTTTCTTGTATTGGGCTTTGTCTTAAGCGGAAATTCAGTACTGGAAGGAAAAGGTATAACTTCTCCGATTATGGTTAGCTCAATAGTTAAAACATTACTGAATATTTTTTTAGATTGGGTTTTTATTTTCGGGAAATTTGGTTTTCCGGAAATGGGAATAGAAGGCGCGGCTATAGCGACTTTGATAAGTCATTTAGTTAGCGACGTTATACTTTTAATTTCTGTTTTTTTGATAAAAAAAGATTTTATTTTAAGACTAAGAGGAATTTTTAGTCCGAGTTTCAAAATATACTTTAAATCGTTCAAACTTGGGATACCAGTCGGTCTTGACTTTATGCTATGGGTTCTTGGACAAAACGCTTTGGTTTTTATACTAAACAAATACGACCCGCTTGCGGCGGGATTATTTGGGATATTTGGTATAATTTTGAGCCTTACTGTAAATCTTTACATGGGAATATCTGTTGCGGCGTTAAATTTGGTCGGTAAAGCGACGGGGGCTAACGATAAAAAGGAAGCGTATAGAGCGGGCAACCTGTCTATATTTTATTCTTTGATAATTTGCGTTATAATATCATTTTTATTTGTATTGTTTCCTAAGGAGATTCTCTCAATATTCACTAACGATAAAACCATTATTGACCAATACTACAAACTGTTATACATTATGGCGATTACTACTTTTCCAACGGCGTTAAACGTCGTGGGCGGCAATGCAATAAGAGGCAGAGGCGATACTATGTGGATGCTAATTACTCAGATACCGGGTACGATATTACTTGTATTTTTCTCTTATATTTTTATGTTTGTGTTTAATTTTGGAATCGCCGGCCTTCTAATCGGAATATTTTTAGACGAACTGTGGAGAGGCGTAGCAAATTATTTTAAGTTCGCTCTTTATTATATTAGGCCTATTAAAGATATTCAAAAAAGAGCGGATATTTGATTAACTCGAAAATCTTTATAATTAATCGTCCATAATTACGCTGAATATTACGCTTCTGTTTAGTATAGAGTCTTTTTCTTTATTGCCTGTTGAGATTGGCTTGGATGAGCCGAGAGCGGAAATATCGCAATCTTCTCGTAAGAATCCGTTTGATAATAAGAAATTAACGACCGTATTTGCTCTTCTTTCGCTAGTTAAAAACTCCAGATTAGAATTTCCTATATTCATCGAACGCGCTTCTATGTTTATTTTAAATTGCTTTTTTTGATTTACGGCAAGTTCTTTGAGCTTTTTAAAATTTATTATCATATTGTTTAGCGATCTTATTTGATCGGGACTTAATTCTTCAGAATTCGCTCCAAAATTAACGTATAAAGTTTCTATACTTTCTTTAAGTTTTTCGATTTCCGTACTATCCGATCCGTTAAACGATTCCCAATGATATACTATTTTATAATTGCCTGATAAATATTTTTTCTGAAGTTCATCTACGTTTTCCGATTGATTAACTCTGATCCCATAAATATGTTTCTTAAAGTTTTTATTCACAATTCTGGTTACTCTAGTTCCGCTTAATGAGTCGAGGGCATTGATATACTTATGAAATTTTATGTTTTGCATTATTGGAATGGACGTCAAATATCCGCTTACAGATAAAAACAGAAAGATAAATATAACGGCAAAAATCGGAAATTTATTTTTTTTAAAAGATTTATTTTCAGATAATAAACATATTTCAAGATAAGGAGACGAGGTTTTAAATGGATCTATATTTCCGTTGAAATTATCAAGATCTACGTCGTATTTATAACGAATTATCGAAATCGTTTCTCTCATTTTTTTTCTTAACTCAAGATTAGGAGCTCCTTTTATTACGCAGGCAAGCGTTAATGAAGACGCCGACTCAAGCCAAATATTATACTCTCCTACTTCAAGAGCGTCGACGTCTTTCTCTTTAGATATCTTTAGAGATTCGTTAACAAAATCCTTAATAGCTACAAGCATTGAAGTTACCATGTCAGAATCAACGATAGTCGAGTCGGAAGATTTAACTTCGTTTATCAGTAATCCGGTCTTTTTGTGAATTAAGAAAACATGCTCTACGCGATAAAGAAAAGTATGCAGAAATAAAATTTCGGCGTAACTTTTCCCGGTTTTTTTTGCCTCCAGTTTCCATCTTAGTCCTTGAAATGAGACGCTTTTTTCGATCGTATTGTTTATAGATTCTATGAATTCTTGAAATAGAGTCGAAACAGACTTAGCGATCATCGGGCCTAATATTGGAGATAAAGCGGTACTTAATACTTCGGAATCGTTTTTAATAGAATACTTTATCGCATCTTCGGTAGAATTAATAAGAGAAACCGGTAGCATAGTATCTTTATGACTTCTCATAATTATAGATTGAGGAAGAACTTCGCTGACGATTTCCGCGTTCAAATTTTCATATTTAAGCGCTCGTTGAAGTTTCTTTAGTTGATTTAATTCGATATTTTCCATATTTTCGATTTTTGAATCTAATGGTTTGTAAGATAAATATTTGTTTTTGTTTTCCATAATTCGCCCATTTTAATTATAACTTGATCCCTAACGATAAATCAAACGAAATGTTATTTAAAGAATTTCCGTTTGATTTTTTAAAATTAACAGTTTCTTTATCGATTAACTCGTTGTATATTTTTAAATTTGTTAATGATTTTACATTAATATAAATTGAAAAAGAATAAATATTTAAAATAAAACTTAACGCTCTAAACGGTATAGAAACGGCTAAGATTGCCGCCGCTTTGTCGCTGTAAAAATAACTTCCGTTTGGGAAGAAATTAGCTATCCCAACCAACATTATAATATCTGCCGTTATAGAGCTTAATAAAGAAGTAACGCCAAAAGAAAACATTACTTTTGGATTTATCTCTATTCCGGTTCCTCTTTCTATATCGTATCTATATCTTAATAGTCCGAATAATCCGATCCCGTATCCGGGGAAAATTGATAATCCGCCTATCCAATCCGGAATATTTTTACCTTCAGTTATAGATTGTCTGTAAATCATAGATTTAACAGATTTCTTAATATTTGAGGAGTTGTAAGATTTAATACCATCGTAAATATAATCATTAATTCTTCTACCGATATCAGAAATAAGATTATCTAAGTTATTATAAGGTATTTCTTCGTAAGAAGAAAAGTTTCTTATGATCTCTTTATCAAGTAATATAGAATAATAATTTATATTTAATTTAAAATCGGTAATCTTAATCTGTTTCTTACCGCTGGTTTTATCGATTTCCGATTCGCTTTTATAAATAGATTTTTCATATTTATAATTTACTTTATTCATAGCCGTTCGCAGTAGTTCCCTATCTTCCGAAGTCAATGAATAATTTTTTTTTAGTAAATAACTATTTTTAGATTCAAAAAGATCAAAAAATTTATTAATATCTTTAGTAAACTTTTTCATTTCTTCAAACGTCTGTTTATTGAAAGTTTCGGGCGTTTCAGGATATTTTGATATTAATGATAAATAAATTTCTCTAGCTTTTTTTTCATTCTCCTTTTCGGTATAGTCGGTTTTATCAATAAGAAAATTAAATAAAGCGCTTCTTTTTTCTTCGTTGATAATATTAGTTTTTTTCTTTTCATCAAACAAAAAACAATTTTCTACAAAGTTTTTGTCGTCCGTGTTGTCAAATTTATTTTTAAAGGCGTTAAAAGAGAAACCGTTATAAACTTGATTAATACTGTTATCCGTAGACTCTTTTAATTTATTTAGCTGAAGAATGAAAGCGGAGATTTCTTCGTTTACCTTTGATATATCTTTTTCAGAATATTCTTTGATTTTATTGAT
>JAGOCL010000001.1 GCA_017998755.1 Spirochaetota bacterium
CCATAAGAGTATCTACAACAAAATCCATAGTGGTATAGTGATCGTTTAACATTATCACTTTATACATGGAAGGCTTTTTGGTAATAATTTTTTCTTTTGTCTCAAAAACGCTTTCAAAACGGTCAGACATATTTAAAATCCTAAAAGATAATATAAAAAAATTGGCGCGTCAAGTCAATGAAATTAATATAAAGTTTAATCGGAATGAAAGTAACATACGATATAAGATATTGTTCAAACTATTCTTTATCAATATCTTCTTTATAAAATAAGAAATAAAGAAATATAAAAAAATCTATAGGCATCAATAAATAAAAATAGGCCGATATAGTTACTTTATTCATAAATAATAAAAAAATATAATAAACAATAATCATTAATTTATAGATTGACCAAAAATTCACTACCGGACGGTATTTTTTATCAAAAAAGTAGAAAATACCCGATATAGCAAAAATAACATTTGTAAAAACTGTCGATCCGAACCAAAACCATGTTTCGTCTTTAATAACCGTAGATATTTCAAAATTTACTTTTACAAAATTAATAATTAGGTATATAATGCACCATCTGGTTATCTCAAATATCGATATAGCTAGTAAAAATTTATTTTTCATAGCGCAATTGTATAATACAATAACCGACTTATTGCAACATTTTTATTAAATAATTTTGTGGGGTTTTTATGGCTAAAAAAGAGAGAATTGTTTGGATTATCGCCGTTTCAGCGTTACTTTTTATTTCGTTGTTTGGTATTTTTGTCAACGACGCTTTTGCCGGTAGCGTATCGTCTGAATTCCCTTATATACAGAAATTTTTATCGGTATTCAACTCAATTAAGAAAGAGTATGTGGACGAGGAGAAAATTGACGATAAAAAACTGATTAACGGGGCCATAAAAGGCATGCTGGAAGCCATAGGAGACCCCCATACAAATTATCTTAGCGATAAAGATATGAACGATATGAACGACACTTCGAGCGGTAATTTCGGCGGCGTTGGGATGATCATTCAGTCAAAGGACGATTATATAGTAGTAGTGTCGCCTATTGAAGGGACGCCGGCTTACCGTAAGGGAATGAAGTCCGGCGACTTATTGATATCGGTAGACGGTCAGTCGCTAAAAGGGGTCGAGGTCAACGAGGCGGCAAACAGACTAAGGGGCGTTCCCGGCACTTCGGTAAAAGTGGAATTTATTCGAGAAGAAATTAAATATGAAGTTGAGATAGTTAGAGCGATTATAGACGTTCCTTCCGTAAAGCATACGACTATTAAAGACAAGTACGGATATCTAAGAATTACTCATTTTACCGGAACCACAGACGGTTATGTTAAAAAAGCTCTTAAAGAATTTACCGATAAAAATATAACCGGAATAATAGTCGATCTAAGAGCGAATCCGGGAGGATTACTATCTCAAGTTATTAATATTGTGGATTATTTTCAAGACGAAGGGGATATCGTTTCGACAAAAGGGAGAAACTACCAAAACAGCGTTAATAAAGCGTCTCGTATTAATACGATAGTTAAAAATGAAATTCCGGTTATAGTATTAGTCGATAACGGCTCTGCAAGCGCGTCCGAGATATTTTCCGGAGCAATAAAAGACTTAAACAGAGGAATTCTAATTGGCGAAAAAACTTACGGGAAAGGATCCGTTCAAACTATACATCAACTGGGCTCCGACGGATTTAAAATAACAATAGCAAAATATTATACTCCGGCCAATATTTCTATAGACGGAATCGGAATCGAACCTCATATCGAGGTTAAAGAACCGGAGTTGTCGGAAGAACAAAAACTTTTATTGCAAAAGATGTTTAAGGATAAAGCGGTTGAAAATATCGTTAAGTCCGTCAAAAACCCGACAGGCGTCGAGATTGAATCGATGGCTAAACAACTGGCCGTAAGCGGGTACGATCTTCCGGCAAGGTATCTTAAAAAGCTAATAAAAAACGAACTGGAGATAACTTCTGAAAATAAAGAAATATATGATTTGGAATACGACTTACAATTACAAAAAGCTTTGGAAGTTTTGGAAGGAAATTTATTAGAATATAAAGACGGAAAATATTATTTGAAAAAATAGTCGGAGCTCGGCCGGCGGTTAAAGTAAAAAAAACGAAACGCCGGCAGAATTCCGATAAAATGATACCGAAAATAAAGGCATTTAAAGATTGACTTTTTTTTAATATTAATTTATTATTCGTATCTTAAATTTTAAAAATATTAATTAATAATACATTTTAGGAGTATGATATGGCGGTACCTAAGCATCGTAAATCTAAATCGAAGAAAAGAATGCATAGAAGAATAAATATGAAAATGACTTTACCGGGAATGACGAAATGTCCCGAATGCGGGATGTTAACGCCTCCGCATAAAGCTTGTATTCATTGCGGTAATTACAAAGGTTCTTTAGTCGTTCAGGTCGGAAAAGATTGAGAATAGGGATAGATGTTGATTCGGGAGAGCGTTCGTTCGACGAGTTGGTAAACGGCGCTCTAAAGTCTCTTCAAAATCTACCCGACGTTTCTCTTTATATAATTGGCAAATCTGATAGAATTCGTAAACAATTTCTAGATATCGAATCGCTTTCAAACGTCTTTTTAATCGACGCAAAAGAAGTTATCTACATGGACGAGAACCCGTTATTAAGCGTTAAAAGAAAACGCGAATCGACGGTAGTTATCGGAACTAAAGCGCTAAAAGAGAATTTGATAGATTTCTTTTTATCTCCGGGGAACACGGGAGCGACGGTCGTATCGAGCGTACTTTCCCTTGGCATGACAAGTCATATAAAAAAACCTGCAATGGCTACTTTTTTTCCCAGAATGAACGGCGGCGAAACGCTTATGCTGGATATAGGGGCAAATCCTGAATCAAATGAAGAAAATATTTACCACAACGCTTTATTGGGTTTAGCTTACTATTCGATACTTTGGGGGAAAAAGAACCCTTCTATAGGGCTTCTTAACGTTGGAAGCGAATTTGGGAAAGGATCGAAAAATACAAAGAAAGCGTTCAATTTACTCTCTCATATTGATTCTTTCGTCGGTAACGTCGAAGGGTATAATATTTTAAACGGATCGGTAGACGTAACGGTTTGCGACGGTTTTACCGGCAATACTTTACTGAAATTTGCCGAAGCTTTTAAAGAGCTGTTTTTATACGCTTTAAAGGAAACGTTCAATTCTGATAAAAATTCATTTAAATTTCCAAAAAATATTTTTGACACTTCGAGAGAAAAAAAGAATTTAATGTTAGATAAAATTAAAACCAAGTATTTTGGGGCGGCTCCGCTTTTAGGGGTAAAAGGAGGCGTTTTGATTGGTCATGGGATGAGCTCCGGAGAAGACGTAGAAAACGCCGTCTATCTTGCCGACCGTCTGTATAAGTCAAATTATATAGATTCAATGAATAATTATATTAACGAAAATATAAAAAAATAAAATATATTGAAAAAAAGTTGAAATAATAAAAAATATGATATATAATTTGGATAATTAATTAAAGTTTTTTTTGGATTATCCGATATGTATAGTAAGTTCTTATTATATCTTTAACGTTGGGGGACGGAAAAGATTAGGAGCTAAATTAACGATGGGGGGGCGTTTATAGTTCTTTAAAATGGGGATCAATAGCGGCTCGTATGAGGCGCTTTTAATTATAAGCAGGTAAGGATTACCTGTAAATTAGTTTCATGGAGGAAACAAAATGATTATCAACCACAACATGTCTTCAATCAACGCTAACCGAGTCTTAAAGTTTAACAATGTAAATGTTAACAAAGACATGGAAAAGCTGTCTTCCGGAATGAGGATCAACAGAGCTAGCGACGACGCTTCAGGTCTGGCTGTATCCGAAAAAATGCGATCGCAAATCAGAGGTTTATTACAAGCCGAGAAAAATGCTGAAAATGGAATTTCTTTTATTCAGACTGCGGAAGGATATCTTCAAGAGACTCAAGACGTAGTACAAAGAATCAGAGAATTGTCTGTTCAATCTTCTAACGGTATCTATACCGACGAGGACAGAATGTATATCCAAGTCGAAATTAGCCAGTTAGTCGACGAGATTGACAGAATAGCCAGTCACGCTCAGTTTAACGGTATGAATATGTTAACCGGAAGATTTGCTAACATTTCTAACGGAGGAACTCCTACCGCTTCTATGTGGCTTCATATCGGAGCTAATATGGATCAAAGAGAGCAAGTATACATCGGAACTATGACTTCTCAAGGATTGGGTTTGAAAGAAGCTAACGGTTTACCGCACGCGGCAAACGCGGCTTTTACTCTTTCTACTCCCGGCGGAGCTAACATGTCTATAGGTTTGATGGACTTAGCTTTAAGAAAGATTAACAAACAAAGAGCGGATCTTGGAGCTTATCAGAACAGACTTGAACACGCTACAAAAGGTTTGTTGATAGGAGCCGAGAACTTACAAGCGGCTGAATCTATTATCAGAGATTCAGATATGGCTAACGAAATGGTAAATTTCACGAAGAATAGTATACTGGTTCAGTCCGGAACTGCAATGCTTGCGCAAGCAAACGCTAAGACTCAGTCGGTTTTACAATTATTAAACGCATAGTTTAAAATTGTTCTTTGAAAAGAAAGTTTAGTTTTAAATCTCTACCTTGACAACGGTAGTTTGACAGACGGCGCCCTCCAAAATTTGGGGGGCTATGCCTGTTTATGAATCTTTAAGTTAAAAATATAAAGGGCGATTTTGTGGTTTTAATAGAGATTCATGCAGAACTACTTTTAAGGAGAAAACCTTAATAAAAAACCTTTCTAAAAGATTTAGAAAGCTATATCAAGGAGGGTATTTTAATGATTATTAACCATAATATGTCTTCGATAAACGCCAATAACGTATTGAAGTTTAAAACAAGAGACGTTGATAAGACGATGGAAAAACTATCGTCCGGAATAAGAATCAACAGATCGGGAGACGACGCATCCAACCTAGCCGTATCGGAAAAAATGAGAGCCCAAATAAGGGGCTTAAATCAAGCCGAGAAAAACGTTCAGAACGGAGTATCTTTAATTCAAGCTACGGAAGGATATTTGCAAGAGACCGAAGACGTTGTTCACAGAATCAGAGAGCTAGCAGTTCAATCTTCTAATGGTATTTATACGGATGAAGATAGGCAGTATATCCAAGTTGAGATTGATCAACTTGTTGACGAAGTGAACAGAATAGCGTCTCACGCTCAGTTTAACGGGATGAATTTATTAACCGGTAGATTTGCAAATTCTCAAAAAGGCGCGACTCCAACGGCGTCTATGTTCTTCCAAGTGGGAGCTAACATGGACCAAAGAGAACAGATTTATATTGGCGAAATGACTGCTAAATCTCTGTTTAAAACAGAAACAGATGGACAAGTGCTTCTTAGTACTCCGGCGGCTTCAAACATCTCCATTGGAAGAATGGACGAAGCTTTAAAGATGATTAACGAGCAAAGAGCAGATCTTGGAGCATATCAGAACAGGTTTGAAACGGCTCAAAAAGGTATTGCGATAGCTTCAGAGAATTTACAAGCGGCAGAATCAGTTATAAGAGACGCAAATATGGCGTCTGAATCTGTCAACTTTGTAAAAGACAGCATACTGGTTCAATCCGGTACCGCAATGCTAGCGCAGGCGAATACACGACCGCAAACGGTATTACAACTGCTGGGCTAACTTTGAAAATTTAATGTTTTTTAAAGTAGAAACTGTTCTATCTTTAGTTTTTCTAATCGCCCTTTTCTCGGCGTTAACGCGCCAGTTTTATAAAACCACAATAATAACTCCCGCTTCCTGAAAAGGACGCGGGAGATCTTTTAAAAAAGTTGACAGGGAGGGATGAGATTGCCTAAATTTTTTTAGGAGGAGAAATATGATAAACAATGTAAATATAATAAAATCGGACAATTACGCTCAGATTTTGCTACAGCAAGCGGCGAATCGGAAGGGAGCAAAGTCGGTTGAAAGAAAAAACGCGGCAAAAGCTCTGACTCAGGATGAAATAAAAAAGCTAATAAAAAAAGAGATCCCGGGTTTGGATTCAGAAAACGCTATGGAACTTATAGGAAATTCTCAATCTCTGGAGTTATTAAATCATAAAGTTCATTTAAGGATGAATAAAGATATAAATAGGGTTATCATAACGATAGTAGATAAGGAATCCAATCAAGTAGTAAAAGAAATCCCTTGCGAAGAGTTGCAAAATCTTGCCGCGCACCTCAAAAAAGCCGTCGGAGTTTTGTATGACAAAGAGGCGTAGAGACGCAGTTTTGCGTTAGCGATTTTTCAGTTTGGGGGGGTAATTTTGTATGTCGGACGGCGTTTATATTCCAGGGTTAAGTAGTAAATACGGTTCAAGCGAATCCATAAAGAAAATTATGGACTCGAAAAGGGAAAAGCTTGACAAACTTGAAAATGAAAAAGAAATTCTAAAAGACGAAAAGAAAATATGGAGCGAACTGAAATCTAAAGCTCAGTCTTTTCAAAACAGCGCAAAAAAAATGTACGGATTTGAAGCGCCTTTTGACGACAAATTATCGGTATCTTCAGACGAGGCCTCTTTTTCGGCAAACGTTTCTAGAAACGCCGAGATTGGAGAGTATAGGATTAATATTAAGAAGAAAGCGGCGTCTCATAAAATTGCCGGCGCTCAATTGGAAAGGAATTATAAAATTCAATCCGGAGAGTATCTTTTTAAAATTGGCGATGAAAATTTTAAGGTAAATTTTAGCGGCGGTTCTTTGGATGATTTTGCCCAAAAAATAAAAAAAGATTCAGGCGAAAAGATCAAAACAATCGTAGCTAACGACACTTCAAAAACTCAGGTTTTTATTCTTGAATCCTCTATTTTTGGCGACGGTAATTTTATAACTTTTGAAAACGATCTTACAAGAAACGTTTTTAAAGCTATGGGCTTTTATGAAGAGACAAATACTTTTGATAAACGAATCGCAATTGAAGATAAAACATTAGTGAATTTGTCTGAAAATAAAAGAAATTCGATTATAGATGAAAACGGTAGCCTTGTTTTAAAAACAAATGATAAATACAGAATTAACCTTCCGGAAAACGTACCTTATAAAGAAGGTTTGGTAATGACGATAGACTTGAAAACTTTAAGTTTAGACGAAGTTGAATCGTCTGAAAAAATCGATCCGACAGGACCAAATTTTTCTCAAGAAGGTTCGGTAAATATTTATGATATTGAAATAGAGGGGGAATCTTCGCTTGTCGATATACCTACTTATGAGAAAATAGAAGAGCCGGTAAAAGAGACGATTATAGACGACAAGTATGTCTCTTTAATTACCAACAAGAGAACGATAAATCTTGAGGAGCTTGATGTAAATTCGGAAGATAAGACTTTGTCTTTTGATATGAAAGATATAATCGCTCCCGACGAGGCAATTTCTTCGGTATTAATCAATAATAATAACACTGAAAAAGTATTGTTTGCAAAGAATCTTCGATTTTACGATAAAGAAGCTCTCACTGGGGTAAAATTCCGAAACGAACTTTCGTCGCCATCCAACGCGTCTTTGACTTTAGACGGTTTGAAAATCGATCGGGAGTCAAACGTTATAAACGATTTAATCAAAGGGGTTACTCTAAATATTTTTGATAAAACGGATAGGGAAGAAACCCTGAAGATTGATAGAGACTATAATAAAATAGCCGAATCTGTTAACGATTTCATAGGGGAGTACAACCAGATACTAGATTTTATCAACAATGAAACAAACGTCGACGCTATGGAATATAGGGAAGAAGACAAAGAAAAGACCGGGAAGCTTTCCAAAGATTATACTCTTCGTTCTTTAGTTACAAAACTTAGAGTTATAATGATGAATCCTTATCCGACGGATTTTGGGGCTGAATTGTCAAATTTAAGCCAGATTGGTATTTCTACAAACGAGTCTAATAAAGGATTTGACGCGACGAAGATGAAGGGTATTCTGGAGGTTAATCCCGATAAATTTATCGAGCAAATGGAGAAGTACCCCGCGGGAATAAAACAACTTTTTGGGAGCGACACAGACGGAGATATTCTGATAGATAACGGTATTGCGTATGAAGCCGAACGGTTGCTCAAAGCTTATACGACTAGAGACGTCGGTTATTTTGATTCGAAGACAAATTCTATTGATAATCGTATTGAAAATCAAAACAAATCAATCGACAGTTATAAAGAAGTTCTTGATAAAGAAGAGAAGGACTTGAAAGAAAAATTTTTTAAAATGGAAAAAGCCGCTCAAGAGCTTGAGGAAAACAAAAAAAGGTTCGATAATCTAGATAATAAATAAACGTCGGAGTTTTAAGTGGAAATATTAATTAATAACGAAATCATCCCATTCGAATTGGAAGGTGAAAAGAACGCTTTTGAAATAGTAAGCGCAATAGGGCTGTACGCGTCAAAAAACGATCCCCAACATTTTATAACCTCTATATCCGTTAACGGGAAAGAGTACTCTTACGCAGATGAGAACGGACTAAAAAACATTATGATCGAGGACATAGATAAACTGGAAATAGAAACTTCCGGTTTATTAGGTATATCAATTTTATCAATCGATCAAGTTGATAAATTCTTAAACCTATTAACGACGATGGTAAATCAAAATCAATACGACGAATCTTTAGTTAAAATAAAAGATTCTATGTTATGGATGAAAGACGGAGTAAAACAGGTTGTCGGTTTGTTTTTTTCGAAGAAGAATAGATTAATTAATGACGAGAAAATATTCTCAAATGAATTTGATAAAATAAATTTGATAATCAAACATATAGACGCTCAGGGACATATTTTACCCGACAATATAATAGAGAGTTTTAATAAATCTGTAAAAACTATGAAGGGCTGTTTGAATAATATCAGAACGTTTCTTAAAACTTCTGAAGATATGGAAGATAAAGATAAAATACTTGAAAATCTAAATTCTGTAATAGGCGATATTGAGAAATTGATACCGGGGCTTTCAAGCGCGCCGATTTTGTTTCAAACCGGAGACGATAATCTTGCTATGGAAACAATTCAGAATTTAGCAAATATTCTGGAACGAAGTATAAATTTATTTATCGTTTTCAAAGAAGATTCTAACCTTCATCTCGATAAATATACGACAAAAGAGGTAACTTTTGAAGTTTTCTTTGAAACTTTAACGAATCATTTGAAAGAATTGATGAGTTCTATTGAAAATAACGATTCCATAATGATGGGGGATTTGTTAGAGTACGAATTTATTCCGAATATAGAAGAGATCAGCGGTATATTTAAAAGGATCAGAGACGAAGCCTTTATCAAAGCGAATTAATTTTAATTATTTCTTTCAAAAATTCAAAATTATGATATAAAACTATCCGTATTCAAAAAAAGTTTTATATTTAGCGGAATTTGGATCAAATAGTGAGCGATAATAAAAAGTATTTAAAATCAACATTGATCATTAGCTTATGTTCTTTTTTATCGCAAATTTTGGGATTATTAAGAACGACTTTGCTTTCTTCTTTTTACGGAGCAACCGAAAGCGAAGGGCTTGCCGATTGTTATTCCGCCGCATTCAAACTCCCCGATATAATTTTTACTTTGGTCGCCTCGGGAATAGTTTCTATTGTTCTTATTCCTTATTTTCTAACAAAGATGAAAGAAGGAAAGGCCGACGCGATTAACAAAATATGTTCCGGCTTCATTAACATATTTTTTCTTATTTTAAGTTTTTTTATAATTATAGGAATGGTTTTTGCGCCGTATATAGTAAAAAATATTTTACTATCAGGTTGGACGGATGATATTAAAATTGCTCTTACGGTCAAAATGACTAGAATATTATTTTTACAAGTTCTTTTTATTAGTTTATCAAGTATTTTTGGCTCTTATCTCAACGCTTTAGAGAAATTTTTAGCATATTCGTTGGCTTTATTGTCATATAATGTCGGTATTATAATAGGAATTTTATTTTTAGCTCCATATATAGGAATTGAAGGGGTAGTATGGGGCGTCGTAGCGGGGAGTTTTATACATTTAGCTATTCAAGCGGGGGGCTCGATTAAAAACGGTTTTAAATATTCTCTAGTATTACCTAAAATCGACAAGGAATTAATATTTCTTACGTTAAACGGAATTCCGAGAGTGATTACTTTGGCAAGTTCGCAAATTGTAAGATTCTTTTACGTAACAATAGGAAGTTTCATATTCACCGGCGCAATTTTTATATTTGATAATGTAGAAAATATCGCTATGGTTCCTTACGGTTTAGTCGCAATAAGCTTTTCCACGACGGCGTTTCCTATATTTATAAAATATTTCAATAAATCTGATTATTCGTCTCTTTATGATTCGCTTTTTGAAAAGTTAAGAATGCTTTTCTATTTTATTTTACCCGTAACGGTAGTTTTAATAGTTTTGAGAAAAGAGATTGTCGATATTTTAATCGGTTATAATAAATATTTGCCAAAAGACGTAGAAATTACCAAAAACGCTCTATTTTATTTGGCTCTGAGTATTCCTTTTTTTTCCGCATCGTTATTAATAGTAAAATTTTATTACGCTTTGAGATTTTCATTAATTCCTATGTTTATCGCTTTATTCTCATCGGTTTTGTCTATAGCCGTTTCATACTTATTAGTTAATAAATTGGAAGTAGCAAGTTTGTCGATAGGGAGATCTGCCGGGTATCTGACGCAGTTTATTTTGCTTATGATTTTTTTAATACCTGTTTTTAGAAATAAAATTGATCCGGGTAAGAATAAAACTAAGCCGGTAATTGAGACGGTTGTATTAATTACTATATCCTCAGTAATATTGGTATTTGGATTATTTCTTCAACAATGGATTAACATTTCAAATGTCGGAAAAATTGATTCGATTTTAAAGATATTATTAATTGGATTTATAATATCCGTTTTATACTTTATCTCAACATATCTGACAAACTCGGCGGAATCAAAAATGGTTTTGAATTATATTACTTCAAAATTTAAAAAATAATATTGTGTTTTTTCTAAATATTTATTAAAATAACTGCAATATAATTGTAGGAGTAAATATGTTGCAAGGATTATATACCGCCATAGTAACGCCGTTTAACGAAGACGGAACTATTGACGAACATTCTTTTAGGGAACTTATTGAAGAGCAGGTAAGCGCCGGAGTTACCGGTATCGTTCCTTGCGGAACGACGGGCGAGTCGCCTTCGTTAGATTATAAAGAACACGACGAGGTAATCCGTATCGTAGTTGATCAGGTAAGAAAAAGATGCGAGGTTATGGCCGGAACAGGTTCAAATTCGACAAAGGAAGCGATCGAGATGACTAAACACGCCAAATCGCTTGGCGTAACTTCTTCTTTACAGGTAGTGCCGTATTATAATAAACCGACTCAAAAAGGTCAATACGAACATTTTAAAGCTATTGCCGAATCGTCGGATTTACCGATTGTTATATATAATATACAAGGAAGAACCGGCGTTAATATGGAGACTTCAACATTAATAGAACTTTCAAAAATAAAAAATATTATCGCCGTTAAGGAAGCGTCCGGTTCGGTTTCTCAAATGATAGATGTTCTGGAACAAAAACCAAAGGATTTTTCCGTTTTATCGGGCGACGACAAGTTAACTCTACCGCTTATGGCTTGCGGAGGTTCGGGAGTAATATCAGTAGCGTCGAATGTTATTCCGAAGAAAATGGTCGAATTTGTTAATTACGGATTGAATAACGATTTCATTTCAATGAGAAAAATGCAATTGGAGTTAAACGAGTTATTTACAAAACTCTTCGTTGAAACTAATCCTATTCCGGTAAAGAAGATATTGGCTTTAAAAGGTAAAATTAAGTCCTCATATCGTCTTCCGATATGCGAACCTTCCGATAAAACCGTTGAAATTTGTAAATATTTGATAGAAAAATATAAAATATAGTTAATGTATAATTTGAATGAAGATATAGTTGTAGAAAATTGGATAAAACCTCCAAAAATTGTTCAGTATACAAATTCTCATTTAAAATCTTACGACGGAAAGACCTTAATTTGCGAGTTTATGTTTCCTCATAAATATTCGTTCAACGATTTTTATATCTTTGGAGAGAAAGTTTTAAACTCCGGAGATATGTTTTACGGAAGAAGATATTTTTATTGCGATAGGTATTTTTCTTTATTGGAATTTTATTCTAAAGATCGTAATATTACAGCTTATTATATCGATTTATCTTTACCGGCGTTGATATTGAAGGAAGACGTTTATAAAGTTGTAATTCTTGATATAAAACTGGATTTCTTTGTTATGCCGAATAAGAAGAAGCATTATTTACTGGACGAAGACGAATACAAACATGCGATAGATAGCGGTTATTTTACAGACAACGAGATTAGCGCATGTAATAGAACAAAAGATTTTATATCGCGCAAAATACTATCCGGGAATTATGACGATATATTTAAGGATTATGAGAAAACCGACATATCTGAATGGGACAGATATAAAAATATTTCAAAAACGCTTCTATTTGAGATATAAAAGAGAAATAACATTGCATAAAACTAAAATTAATATTATAATACCGCTTTATTAAATATAGGTTGGGGAATTAATTATGGATAAAGAAAAGATTGTTTTTCGAGCGCGCGGGCCGGTTTATACTCACTTCGCATTTGCTATACTGTTATTTTATATACTTTTTTGGGACTTGAAAAGCGGTTTCGTTCAAATTATATCCGGAGGCTTCTTAGTTATTTTAGGAGAATTCATCAGGATTTGGTGCGCATCGTATATAGGGACTTGCGGGAGAGCGATGTCTTTAGACGTTAAGAGGTTGAGGGTGTCGGGGCCATATTCGTTCGTCAGAAATCCTATATACATCGGTAACTTTATTTGGTCGGCCGGATTAGCGGTATTGGCGAATTTTCCTTACATTATTCCGTACTTTTGGGTTTGTTTGATAATCTTATATATATCGATTATACCTTACGAGGAAAAATATTTGGCGGACACTTTCGGCGATGAATATAAAGATTACTCTTCAAAAGTTAATCGGTTAATTCCTACGTTCGGGAAAAAAAGAAACAGAGAAAAAAGCGAATATGAAATAAAATTGGGGTTAAAAAACGAGGCTCATGTTATTACATACTTAGTTTTATCGACAATTGTATTTATAGTTCTTACCGCGCTACGAGGCGGCTTTACGGCGAAATAACGAAAGATATTAAAGGTTTAATGTTTAATAGCGATTATTTTCTTGCAATTATTAATTAATGTAATATAATACTAAAATTATGAAAGATAAAAATAAACTTTGGGATATTAAGTCTAAGAAACAAATATTTAAGAAGAAAATATTTTCCGTTAATGAAATGGATTGTTATTTGCCTTCAAAGAATGTTAATAACCTTTTTTATTCCCTAGATCTCTACGATTGGGTCAATATTTTTGCCGTAAACGACAAAAATGAAGTAATACTTGTAAAACAACATAGAATAGGTTCAAATATTGTAACTATAGAAGTTCCGGCCGGTGCTATCGAGCATAACGAAGACCCCGAGTTAGCGGCTAAAAGGGAGTTGCTTGAGGAGACGGGATATTCGACCGACAACATAGAGTTGATAAAGAAAATCAGAGTTAACCCCGCAATACAGTCTAATTTTTGTTATTTCTTTTTAGCAAAGAATTGTAAACCGAGTTCTGAAGTACATTTTGACGAGACTGAGGAGATAGAGCTCTTAACGGAACCTGTCGAATCGGTTTTTAACAAAATATGGGACAATTATATAGATAATTCTCTGGCGTTAATGGCGGTAATGCTGGCAAAAGAGAAAATATTAAATTCAGAAAATTCCAAAAAAGATTGCCAATAAAGATGTTTAATAAAAATATATATCAAATATATTTTATAATATACCCCGATGGAGAAGAGCAGGAGATATTTAATCCGCTAAATTTCGGCGATATTGTCGACGTTAACGGAAATCTTTATGAAATGAAAGATTTGGATCCTCATAAGATTGCTTACAAAGTAGTCGGGTGTAAGAGATCAGATTATTTTAAAGAAAGTACTTGGCGGTATAAGCTTGAGATATTAAATAGGGATCAGGTAATTGACGAGATAGGATACAGAAATACGGTGGAGTATAAAGAAAAACTCGACGAGATATACAAAAAAATTGAAAAGAGAATTTTGAAGAAAAAAAAGAGGACGCGCTAAATGTTGGAAATAGAAAAAAAATATTTTGTTGGGAATTTTGACGATACTTTGGATTTACTTCAAAAGCGTTTTGGAAAATATGAAACCGAAGTTAAGTCCGGTTTTTGGTGGAGCAGTAATTGCTCCGGCTTGGAAAATATTTTGGATATAAACGAGCCGAAATTATTAAAAAAAGAGGCGGCGGTTATAAAAGAAATTGGAGAATTTGTTTTTCCGGTACAAGATTATAATTTTATGCGGATCAGAATAATTAATAGCTCTAAATATTGCGTAACTTTTAAAAATAAAGCTTTAATAAAGAATATTGAGAGAAATACGGAGTATGAATTTGAGATTGAAAAGGATTTGTTGTTAAGGATTATTGATTTTTTACAAGAAAATTGTTTTATTTTTTATTATAATATAAAAGAATCAAGAGTTTTTAAAAAGAAAGACATTTCTATTGAACTTTCTACTTTTAACGATCTGGTAAGCCCCTACTTAGAGGTTGAAGCCCTTGGCGAAAATGAACAGGAGTTGTTTTCTAAAATTGAAGAAACTATAAATCGAATCAATCTGACTTCCCTTAAAGAAGAACCTAAAAATTATGTGGAATTATCGTTTTTGGAAAATAAAAACAAATTAAGAAATGTAAAACTTTCCGCTTACTCTAGGGAAGCTTTTAAAGAACTACAAAACAAATTAGACGATAACGGATAGATATGACAGACTCAGAATTAACGATGCTTAGTTTTATTCAAGACGGACTAAATTACTCTTATATAATTGAAAAAGTGATAGACGGGAAAAAGTTGAGGGATTATTTTGAATTGTCTTTTTCTAGTATATATTTTTTGACTAATATTTTAGAAAAAAAAAATCTAGTCGAGACGTATCCAAGTTTTGGAAAGAAAAAAGTCGGTAAAAAAGCGATTAAAATTACCGAATCGGGTACGGAAACGCTAAAAAAGTCTTTTACAGATAAGTTTTCCGCTAAACCGCAATTGTCTCACCCTTTCGACTATATATTATATCATTGTCATCATTTTACTTCTCAAGAATTAAAGTCAGGATTAAATAAATATATCAAAGAATCAGAGCGAATTTATTTATATTATTTTCAAAAATACGAAGACAAGAAAAACTCAGATAATCTTGAGATCGGCGAAAAGATGGTCTTAAAACATTTTATTCACCGATTGAAAGGCGAGATAGAATGGGCGAAGGAAACTAAAATATATTTACAATCCATAAAAAATCTTGACGAAGAATTAGAAAAACAAAAGCGAAATATTTCAGAATATTTTAAGCGACTTATACTTGATTAAAAAAGTCAGCTGTTTTGCGTTAGTTTCAGAGCTAAGTTATACGCCGACAAAAAACTATTTATACCGGCAGTTTTCTTTCCTATAAGATCGACTCCCGTTCCGTGATCTACGCTCGTTCTTATATATTTCATTCCAAAACTTAGATTTACGCCGTCGTCAAAAGATAACATCTTAAACGGAATTAGTCCTTGATCGTGGTAGGGAGTAATGTATAATCCGAATTTACTTCTCATTGATTCTAAGAAAGCGGTATCAGCCGGAATAGGACCTACTAAAATAGGATTGTTCATCTCATTTAGGACTTCTTTCATCATATTTTCTTCATCGCCTAATAAGCCGTTTTCCCCTGCGTGGGGATTTATTCCGACAACGCAGATTTTTTTATTTATATTTAATTTTTTTACAAGATCAAGAGAAGTATTAATTGCGTCAATTAAAAGATCTTTTGTTATAGCTTTTGGAACATCCTTTAAAGGGATATGAGTAGTTAGAAGTAATAAATTGATTTTATCAGAAATAAAGGTCATAAAAACCTGTTTTTCGTTCCATCTTTTTTGGTAGAATTCCGTATGACCTGTAAAGGTTTTATCAAAAATGTTAATATTTTTCTTAGATACCGGTAACGTTACTACGCTGTTAAAATAGCCGTTTTTTACTAAATCGGCTGTCATATTTATTGTATCAAAAGCGATCTTTCCGTCCATGTTTTCGTTGATTGTATTTATAGCTACGTTAGATGAATATTCGTCGATATTGATAATAGAAAAGTCTTTATTGTCGTTAATAGTTATTTTTTCTAAATCGTCGAATTTATACTCGTTAAATTTACAATTTATATCCAATAGTTTGCAAAAAGATTTGAGTATATTTACAGACCCTACGCAAAAAGGCTTTACGTCTTTATAAATATCTGTCGATAAGCTTCGTAAAAAAATCTCATATCCTATACCGTATGGAGATCCCAAAGATATAATCGGTAAATCTATCATTTCTTAAAATCCGGCATTCTTAATATATCAATAAAGTCGTCGATAAAAACCGAGCATTCTCTAATAATATATTCCATTGTTTGGCCTGTAAAAATATCTTTTTTTGCTTTATCAAATTTATTGGAATATTTCTCAGCGGCGTTAAACAAACTTTTTCTACCCTCGTTAAGGTCCGTTATTACTAAAGTCAAGAAAGTTCTAATATCGTTTAATAATTCGCTAATTTTGACCAATAAATGATGTTTCTGAAGATTAATTCGCTCTTTATATTTTTCAATCTGATCTTTGTTAGTAAGTTTACATAATAATTCAAAGTCGGCAATGAATTCTTTTACTAGATGTTTTACGGAGTCGTATTTAACGTAAAAATCGTCTCTTTTCCTTGAAAGAGCGTAATCAAGTTTGAGATTGGTCTGACTCATAGGCGGTAAAAAATTTTCTTCAAAGTAATTTAGATAAGAATATAGCTGATCTAATTCAGAATCTTTATTCAGATCAGAAATTTTTTCGATTTGTACTAAATTCTTATAGTTTTTATCATTAGCGGCGGTAGCATCTTCGCCATCGACGTTTTGAGTTAATATATTAAGTTTAACCGGATTAACCCAGTTGCCGTTTTCAATATCTTTGATAATTAAATCGACTTCTTTAATGTAGTGAGAAATTCTTTTTTTTTGTTCCTCTTTTTGAGAAACTTTATAAGTCGACAATAATTGAGCCTTTATTTTGTAAATCTTTTCAATTTCCTTATCGCTTAGCGACATAATATACCCCTAAACACATTGGACTTCAGTAGTTTTATCAAAAAACGCCATACGCGAAGCCTTCGATAAAGAGCCCGTCAATATGGCGTTATTATTAAATAATATTTAATATTTTTATATCTAATTCAGAAATACTCACCAATCGTCTCTCATATCGTCGTCGTCTCTTGTCGATTCGTTAAAAAGATCCGTCGTAGCTCTTAATTCGTCAAAATAAATGAAATATGAACCAAAGGTTTCGACAGGATCGCATTCGATCAAAAATCCGTTAAATTTTATACCTTCTTTATCGATAAAATGGTGATCCCATTGCTTAATCTTCTCATTTCCCGGAATATATGTTGTAATTTTTTTCCAACCGGTAAAGTTTAGCGAACTTCCGTATAGAATTCTTTGACTGCCGTTAAAGTCCTGAACCAAGAACTTTAATACGTGCTTATAATTTCTTCCGGCTACCCAAACAGACATGCTTTGGCATCTGCCTTCGACAACTATAGGTTTTATAGGAATAATGGAAAACCAGTTGTAACCTCTCGCTATATACTCTATTTTTACGCCAAGCACTTTCTCTCTTGAATATAGTTCAGGCACTTTGTCTCCTATGTTATTATCTTCAAAAATAGTTCTCGCTCTGCTTCTTTTTTCTTTCGTTACGCCGTCTGCTTTAACAACGTAGAAATTATTTTCAATTTGAGTTACAGTGCCTTCTTCGTCGGTCATTGTGTATTTTTCCATCTTTTTTTCATATAAGCTGTTGATGAAGTTCAAATCGTCGCCGTCCAATTCCTTAGATACTATATTTTCATATACGTCGGCGTCAAATCTTGGGGGGATTTCTGTGGCAATATCTTTTGGCGCTCCTGTTCTTGTTCTTTTAGAAATAATCCCTTGATCCAGCGGCATTGCGACTTTCCAAAAAGAGGCGTCTTCAAAGCCTGTAAGTCTTATTGAAGTAATTTGCGAGTTGGCGGAAATACCGTCGAAACTCTCGGCGCTATCTTGAGAATATGCGAAAAGGGACAGCGTTACAAGCAGTATAACTATCATTATGTTTTTCTTAATCATTTTACTCTCCTTATATGTTATTGCGATTATGGCATATTATCGACGGTAACGTCGACGTTAACGCCGTCTTTCCAGACTTTTTTAACGTAATCAGGTCTTCCGAGCTGATATCCGTCGTATATCTCTTCGTAAACGTCGGACAAATACTTGATGTGGTCTATGTATATATCCGCCCCGCTAACTTTTTCGTTAGGATTTGTCCAGATAACGAGCTTAGTAAAAGATAACGCTTTAACGCTGGGGATATAATCTACGGTTTGAGGGATACTCGTAGGAACGTTGACTGAAAAATTTTTCCAGCCGACGTGTCTTAAGCTACCGACGTTTAATCTGTGTTCTGCGCCTCTGTAATCTGTTAATACGACTTCCATAAAGTAGTCAAAATTAGCGCCCCATATCCAAAAATCAAACTGTCTGACTTTTCCTTTAAACATTATAGGTTGTATAACATATTTATCGTCGTCTTTTTTACTTACCGGATAGACTTCGACGTAATTGTATCCTTGCCTGTTAAACTTCACATTCAATGCCAAACAATAACCGGATACGTCGGTATATTTTGATTTTTGTTTTTCCGAATCTTCCGTACCGTAAAAAAAAGATCCTTCGTTGCCAAAGTACGCTTCAGGCCACGCTTTGACCCATGCAATTTTTTGTAAGCTCTTACCGTTCTCCCTGTTATTGTATCTGCCAAAAACATTAGGAACAACTTTCCAAAATCTTTTAGGCGAAGACGAGTCTTCTTCAGACATCTCAAAGTCTTCGAGCACAAGCGATTGTACGTTGGAAGTATATTCCGTACCAAACGCGGAACCTACGCCAAATAAAAGTAGAAACAGAGAAAATAATGCAGTTATTTTTCTTATAAACATGTAACGTTACTCCTTTTTAGTCAAAAAAGTATTTAAAATGAATCTAACAATTTTAAAAAAACTATCATAAAAATTATAGTTTAATGGTATAAAATTGTCAAATTAAATTTCTTAATCTTTATAACATTTTTAATAAATAACAAAATTCAATTATACCAAATTTCTCGATTTTATAAATCTAAAACTTTAATTTTATAACCATATTATATAAATTTAATTCTATATTTTTCAGCCTCGTTATGTAAAACGTCAATTTCTTCCATAATTTTGTCGACGGTAAATTGTTTAACAAGTTCTTTATCGTCCGGATTTATATTGTTGGTTGCCAATATAGAGCTCATATAGTCTTTGGCGCTTTTTATTTCGCCAAAGTTGAATACTAAAACGTCCTTAACAAAAGGTTCTTTGGTCATGTCTTCATGCTCTTTAGGAGGCATATTATTGCCATTAATCGAGCAACAACAAAAATAATCAAAATAATTGAGATACCCCATCGTTTCTTTAATCCCTTTTTTTGAATCGGGATCCCACGGTCTATATCGGGTGCCGGAAGGGTACATGATAAATATATTTCCTTTATTTCTTAATTCCATAATTTTTCTGGCGGATCTTAGATTAATTTTTTTTGCAAAATCCAATTCTTTTGAGAATTGTTCGTTTCCTTCCATTTTTTTAGTCGTTCTTGGAGGAACTATTACTATTCGCGTAAACATTTCCGTAAAAATTTTAACTATTGGATTTTCATTTAACTTAACTCCGGCGATAAAAATGAATTTGTCAAAAATTTCCTTGGCTATATCAAGCTCGCAATCGTAAAACCTTAAAAATAAACTTGGAACGTCCAAATTTGAGACGTGCTCGGATAGTATAATGCAAGACTTGCCTTCTTTAGCTAATTGATAAAGTTTTAACACATTTTCCATTCCTAATATCGAGCTTCCCGGAAGATGTCCCATTTTCATAGACTCAAATAAAAGATTCCTATTAGTTTTATGCGCTTCTTGATATACGTTATCCGGCGTAATACTCGTATCTTCGTTCATTTTAGAGTGTTTTGCCATTAACTTTGCGTAATCAAAGAATTTTGTTGTTAAAACGTCGTTAGGATCAATATTCATAAATTTACGCTCCTTGGTTAATATAAAAAAATATAGATAGAATCTAGTTAGTTTTATCAAATTATCTTTATTTATTTGATAAATTTAGCTTTAATTATTTGCTATGTTATGATATTATTTGTTAAAAATCAAGAAAACAATAGATATTTTGTTATTAATAAGAATTTTAAATTTTAATTGCAAAATTAAAAAAAATGATTTAAAATTCTTATCAGTATATCAATTCTTTTAATTATGGGGGTAGAGTGTTATGGCAGAAGTAAATTTATTTAAGAATAAAACCGTTCTGATTACCGGAGGCGCCGATGGGCTTGGTAAGGCTTTGGCGATAGAATTGGCTTTGGCAAAGGCGGACGTGATTGTTGTAGATAGGAGTAAGGATCAAATCAACGCTCTTATCAATGAGATATCTCAAATGAAGAAGAAGTGCGGAAAAGTTACTGGCGTCGAAGGGGATGTGTCCTCGTTGAAAGGGTGCGAAGAGATAATAAAAAATACAAAAAGAATAAACGGTTCGATCGACATACTTATTAATAACGCCGCCGCGTTGGTTCCTTCTAAATTTGAAGAACAAAAAACTCAAGATATTCAAAATATGGTTAACGTGAATATTATGGGAACAATGAATATGACAAAACTGGCTTTGCCGGTATTGAGATCGTCAAAGAAACCGGGATTGATTAATATTAGCGGTTTTTTTGGAAAAGTCGGAGTTCCGTATTTTTCAGTATATTCAGCAACAGAATTTGCTATAACGGGATTTACCGAATCTCTTCAGAGAGAATTTGCGGGAGAACCAATAAGAGTAATGGGCGTTCACACGGCGGGTATCAAAACAAATATGTTTAAAGGTATGATCGGTAAGATGACAAAAATGAATTTTGTTTTTGAAGCTCCCGAAGTTGTCGCCAAAAAAATTGTTACGGCTTATAATGAAATGAAAAATGATTTAGTCCTCGGAAAAAATGAAAAAAGTCTCGCTTTTTGGAATACCGCGTCAAAAAACTCGGTAAATAACAAATTTAAAAAGATTAAGACTAAATTATTAAACGCCGCGGCTAATTTTGGTTCAGACGAGTAATTTATTTTAATTCAATTTTTAAATTTATACTCTAAGTAACTTTATCGTTCGGAGCGCGCGAGGCTGTTTCTTTCGGCGATAGTATGATTAGTTTGATTAATTAATACCAAATTCTTATGGAGAGCCGTCTTGTTAAAAGAATATGTATCGGTGTATAGACCGACTATCAAAAGAAAAGACCTTGAGTATGTTTTAAATACGATGGTTGAAGATAAAATTTCTTATGGAGAGTACGCTAAAGTTTTTGAAAGGAAACTTTATGAAAGAACGGGAAGTTATAACGTAATAGCGCTAAATTCTATTTTTAGCGCTTTATCTATAGTTTTTCAAAGTTTAGACGTTAAAAGCGGAGACGAAGTTATTCTGCCTTCGTTTGCCCCCCAAGTTTATCTAAATTTTATTTTATTATTCGGTGCTGTTCCAAAATTAATCGATATGGAAGAAAACAGCTATCGCCCGTCGTTAACGATGATGCGCGACTCAATAACCGAGAAAACCAAGCTTGTTATATTATATTACTATTTTGGATATACCTATGATCCCAACCCTTATCTTGATCTTTTTCATACTGTAGTAGAAGATATTTCCAGCGTTATCGGAGCCGGAGTTAACGGTGAAAAGGTCGGCTCTAAGTCCCAATACGCAATTGCGGATTTTTCATCAAAGAGCTTGATAACTACCGGCGACGGGGCGGCGGTTTTTTGTAATTCGAGAAAAAACTATTATTTAACTAAGTCGCTGATAGAAAATGAAGAATACTCTCTCGATTATAAACCGCGTAATTATTGCTTAATGCCGGACTTAAACGCTTCTATGGGCATAAGTCAGATTGAAACGCTTGATCATAAGTTGAAACTTAGAGAAACAATAGGCAAATTTTACGAACAAGCCGCTTTGAAAGGTAGAAGCGGGTTTATCGCTCAGGAAAAAGATTTTGACAGGTATTATAGCGATTTTCCGATTCTAATTAAGTCAAATCTTAAGGACGCTCAGCTTTTTCTAAAAAAATACAAAATAGAGGGGATTAGACCTTTTGCTTATCCTCTGCATCAATATTTGAATTTACCAAAAGAAAAATTTCCCGTTACCGAATATTTTTATCTAAATACTTTGCTTATACCAAGTTATTCGTCGCTGACAAAAACTCAAGTAACGGAAATAACAAAAGTTTTGGCCGGTATGATATGATCGTCGTTATTTAGTTTTATCAAACCAATCGGTAATTTGACTTTTGTTTTTTTCAACTATCTTTACAAAATCTTCGATTTGATCAAGTTGAAGCGTAACGCCTTTTGCCGTTGGCGCCCATCCGTCTTCCTTTTGAAAATATTTTCTGACGTCTAAGAACCGCGAGTTTTTGAAAGACGATAGTTTAATTATTATCGGTTCGCGGACGATTGCCTCTCCGGAGGAATTAAAGCCGATTCTACCTAATTCAATCTCTTCTTGCATAAATATCTCCTTGAATAAATATTTATTTTAAAATTTCTTTAAGTTTTGTAAAAAACTCGTCTCTCGATCTGTCTGTTTTAGCGATTATCGCCTTGTTTGTCGCGCCTATATCGTCGTACAAATTTAGAATTTCAATTAGTTTGTCGTTGAGAGACGTATCCTTAGAAAGAATGCTTTTTATTTCAGATTTTAGTAAGTTTGATTTAACGATATTAATAGCCGTTTGGACGGGATTGTAGTCTGAAGCGTTTCTGCTCTGCTGAGAAGAATCTGTTGTCGATTTGATCTTTTCCGTTACATTGGCTATCTGGTTTAATTTATTTATTTGCGACGCTATCTGTTTATTAAAATTTGATTCGTTCCATTTAGAAAAAATGCTGTTTAATAAGGCGTAAAAGAAATTCATATACTGTTTTTGTCTTTTAATGTAATCAAGTATCGCTTTTTCAAGAACAATATATTCTAAAATTTCAGCCATATTATCAAGCGTTATCTCGTAGAAATTCTTTAAATCCTTGAATTCTTCGGATTTTAATAGTTTCTCAGAAATTCTGATATTTTGATGTTTTTTTGATTTGACGGCTTCTTCTATTTGTTCAGATAGGTTTTCTCTAAAGCAGATGTAAGTATCGTCGCTATAAACGTCTTCTTTAAAATTATCTTTAATAATAATGTCGATTGACGGAATCAGTAAATTTCTGATTTTCTTCCGTAGAAATTCTGTTTTTTCGCTAGATAAAATTTTTACTTGACGAGAATTTTCTAAAATATCAATATTGTTATCGTCGATTTTAAAAATCTTATAATTTGACCCCATAAATTTATCGTTGATTTCAGGAGGATTTAACGTCTCTTTTTTTATTTTGAAAATTATAAAGTCCGGGTTTGATTTAAAAAAATTCACTATATCTGTTTTATTAATTTCTTCTTCTGAATTTGAGAATAGATCTTTGTATGCGTTAGATATAACGTCTCTATACAAAGGATAAGAATTCTTTACGAAGTCCCAATAAAATTTCTTTTCAATAATAATATCTTTAATAACGTTGGATTTTTTTGTTTTAATCTTTTTATCTTCGGTTGTTTTGTTTTTTGCATAAGATACGATATGTTGCAAATAAGCGTTCCAGTTAGGCGCGATAATTCGGGCTATGTTGTACAAATCTAACGTTATTTTATTTGATTCGTACGGCCTTATGTTTTTCATTCTAAACTCAATATCTTTTATTAAGTCGATAGGGCTGATAGTATTATTGGTATTTCTAAAATATGCGATAAACTTTATAATATTGCTTTCGTTTATTTCATTTTTGAATTTTTTTATTTGATCGGTCGTCGGTAGAGAGGATAATTCAAACTTCTCGGAATAAAACTTTTGAAGCGCAGATTTAATTTCTTCTATTTTGTCTTCTTTAAGTAGAAAAATAAAATTTATTGAAGCTGAATTTATATCTTTTAATCTTACAAAACTATCGCAATAGTCTAGAAGAGGTTTTATTAAAATTAAAAAACATTTATCTCTATTATACGATACGTCCGATTTGAATAATTCGGAAGAAAATATTACTTCGGTGGAAATTTGTCCGGTTTTTAATAAAAATTCCTTAAAAACCACAGATTGAAAATCATTTCTTTTTAAAAGATCGCCAAAATCAATCATATATAATCCGTTATTTTTAAATAATTTTCAGATTAAATAATTCAAGAAGTCTTTCAAGCTCGTCTTGATTGAAATATTCAATTTGAATTTTACCTTTTAAAGAATTTCCTAAAATTTGAACTCTGGTCTGTAGTTTTCTTTCAAGTTCTTTTTCTGCATTCTGAATTTCAAGCTCTCTCAATGAATTTTTTTTATTCTGATTTTCCTTGCCGGATATAGGCCATTTTTTTGTCAAACCTTCGGCTTCTCTTACCGATAAGTTATTATTTATTATATATTTAGCAAAATCAATATGATATTTCTTATCTTGTAAAGATAAAATGGTTCGAGCGTGTCCCGGGGTAATTGTTCCGTCCATTATCCATTTTTGAATCTCTATATCGAGATTCAACAACCGAATAAAATTTGTTATAGAAGTTCTGCTCTTACCGATAGAATCCGCCAGTTCTTCTTGAGTTATGCCGAAAGAATCAATCAGATTTGAATAAGCCAAAGCTTCTTCTATCGGATTAAGGTTTTCTCGTTGGATATTTTCAATTAGTGAAATTTCAAGCTTCTCTTTTTGAGAAAGATTTTTGATAATAACTGGGATTTTGGTTAATCCTACGCTTTTAGCCGCTCTATATCGTCGCTCGCCGGCTATTATTTCATACGAATCCCCTTTTTTCGATACGGTAATAGGTTGAATAATTCCAAAATTTTTAATCGATTGGGCCAAACTTTCTATCGAGTCTTCTGAAAAACTTTTTCTTGGCTGGTCTGGATTGGGGACGACTTTATCAATGTCAAGTTCGACAAACCCTGCAATTACGTTATTTTGATTAATAACTTCGTCGTTTGTTTCTTCGGCGACGTTCATTTTTAATAAAGCGTCTAATCCGCGTCCCAGTCCTTTATTATTCTTTGCCATTAATAAACTCCAAAGCCAATTCCTCGTACGCTTTTGCGCCAAGGCAATTTTTATCGTGAAGATAAACCGGAATTCCAAAAGAAGGGGACTCCGCTATTCTTATATTTCTTGGAATCATAGTTTTATAAACCTTTTTGCCGAAATGGCCTATAACGTTTTTTGCAACGTCGTCGGTCAGATGGGTTCTTTTATCGAGCATTGTGAGTAAGACGCCCTCAATTTGCAATTTTGGGTTTAGATTTTTCTTTACAAGATTAATAGTGTTAATCAACTGAGTCAAACCTTCCAAAGCAAAGAACTCAGTTTGAAGAGGAATTAGTATGGTATCCGCCGCCGTAAGTCCGTTTAGAGTCAGTATTCCAAGCGAAGGGGGGCAATCAATAAATATATAATCAAAAGCCGGTCTTATTTTTTCTAATGTGTTTTTTAAATAAAATTCTCTTTTATCTTTTTCAATTAATTCAACTCCGGCGCCGGTAAGGTTGATATTAGAAGGGATAACGTAACAGTTGTCAATCTTAGTTTTAACAAGAGTTTTCTCAACGTCTATGATCCCCATTATCGCTTCGTATATCGTGTTGGAGTCTTTTTTTATACCAAATCCCGACGAACAGTTGCCCTGAGGATCGAAATCTACTACGGCAACTTTTTTTCCTTGAAGAGCGACGCTACAGGACAAATTGATCGCGGTTGTCGTTTTTCCAACGCCGCCTTTTTGATTTGCAATAGTTATTATTTTACCCATGTAATTTCAGCTCTCCGGAAAATTAAGATAAATAATAATAACAAAATAAACGATAAAATTCAAATTTATTTGGTTTTATTTTTTCTTCTTTCTGTACTTCATCCTCAATTTGTCTGTAACAAGAAGAGCGGAGGGGAGTATGAAAAGAGAACCAAAAGTACAGGTCAGCATAGAAAGAGCTATCAACGTTCCAAAATAAATTATCGGTTTGAA
>JAGOCL010000200.1 GCA_017998755.1 Spirochaetota bacterium
CCTCCATATATCCTTTATTACCCCAACTCGACATAGAAGGGGTAGATATCTGATTAAGCGGATATTTCTTAAGATAATCCGAAGGAGTTATCATTTTTACGGTATCGGATTTGCTCAACTCCCTACATAAGGCATTAATAAAATCCGGTCCTTCGTACCACCAATGTCCGAATAGCTCGGCGTCGTACGGAGCGATGATAATCGGCTCTCTATCCATAAAAGTCGAAAGATACTCAACTTGCTTTTCTCGGTTAAATTTGAAATTTGCCGCATGAGAGCTAACTTTCTTCATAGCTAATTCTCTATCGTAAGGCTGTTTCTCCATATTTCTTCCGGTAATTTTATAATACTTTAATCCGGTCATTACCCTTATTCCATCCGAATGAATATATTTTTTAATATAATCAAACGGAAGATCAAATCCTATATCTCTAAAAAAATCTCTATAATCAGGGTCTCCCGGATACCCCTCTTGAGCCGACCAAACCTGTTTACTAGACTCTACGTCTCTACCAAAAGCGGCGACGCCGTTCTTACAAAACAACGGAGCAAAAATACCATATTTCGGTCTTTTTTCGGCATAAAGAATTCCGTGCGTATCGGTAAAAAAATATTTTATCCCCCATTTTTTTAGATAATCCTCAAGACCAGGATAGTATGCGCATTCCGCGTTCCATATTCCCGAAGGATATTTACCAAAATGTTTGAGATAATTTTTAACGGCTATTTCTATTTGAGCGTTAACGGCGTTCTTATTGACGCTCATAAGCGGCATAAAACCGTGAGTGGCGCTACAAGTAATTATTTCAAGCTTACCTATGTCCTGAAAATGTTTAAACCCCGCTAATAAATTTTTATTGTACCGATTGATAAAAACATCTCGACATTGAGTAAGCTTGGCGTTATACATCAAAACTATCGGATAAAATTCAGAATTCTTTGTTCGAGATAATTCTTTTTCTGAGAGTTCGATTAAAAGATTTAATTTATCTATAAACCTGTTTTGCAGTAATTCGTCTGAAAACATTTCGGCTAACGGCGGAGTTATAGACATAGTTAATCTAAAATCGATATTATCTTCCGTAAGACTTTCAAAAACTTGTAATAAAGGAATGTAAGTTTCTATGATCGCCTCGTAAAACCAACTTTCTTCCAAAAACGACTCATACTCAGGATGCCTTATAAACGGTAAATGGGCATGAAGTTGCAAACATAAATATCCGCTTGACATGTTATCTCCCTATATTCTAATTAAGAGGTCCAAATGGCGAACTCGGCGACGCTAAAGAATCGCTTGATTCGTTATCCGATACGTTACTAGCAAGAAATTTCATTAATTCTTGGCTCCCTATCTGTTCAAACATCTGATCGGCTCCGCTTGCTTTTAGGATTTGTCTGAATTGATCGTCTGTTAACGACCACTCCGCGTCGATCTGATCGGATATATCGTCTCTAGGGGATATAGCGACGTTTGACCTCAGCAACGATACATAATAAGTTTCTTTAAAAAACCCATAGTCCGCTACATACTTTCTGTTAGCTTGGGGTAATTTTATATACCAATTTGACGCATTACCATCAATTTTAACGTCATAAAATGAATCGGCCGAATCAACTTTCTCCGTAGTGGTAATATCGTAAATTCGTATAAACATTTCTTTATCATATAATTGGTATTGGTTAAAAACCTCGTTTGATATCTCCCAATATGCAAATCCCCAATACGGATCTCTAATCATAAATACCAGTTTATTTTTACCATAGCTTTTTGGCAATTCAATATCCTCGTTTGACATTTTCGGTTTTCGGTCGTCGTTGAACTTGTCCGACGGTAAGCTCCCCGAATAAACATCCTGAATCAACTCGGTTTTTTCAACAGACGGCTTTAATTCTAAGCCGCTTTTTAATAAAACGTCGACCAATTCATTTTTTTTAGCTTTTTGATCAAATTTGATTCCTATCTCGGTAGCAATCTTCTTTAACTCCGAGACGGACAATAAGACCAAATCTTCTTTCTCCATCATATTACTCTCCTAAAATTATAATATAATTATTAATTGAGTTTGTCCAAAAATCTAAACGCGTAAGCTTTGGATTATTGGATAACCCCAATTTTTTAAAATTATTCGACGCAATACGGCCAATAATGAATAAATAATTAACTTTCGGCGTCTATAGTCAAGTTAATTTGAGCAATTTTATTGTCAATATATGAGAAATTGAAATCTGTTATTTTATAATTAAATATACAAGTGATGATACCTAAATGCTTATCCTCGCTTAGCATATATTTTAACAGTAACGTTTGCATATCTTTTGTCGATTTTATCTCGTCGATAATAGTCTTTAATATCCGAATATTGTTTTCATTTGCGAAATTACTAACCGTTATATAAAATTTATTTTTTGAATATTTCAGGACTAACTCGTAATCGTAAGGACCGTAACTATATGCGTTTGCATTTTGTAAAAGCTCTTGAATAATATATGATAAATTTGATACATTCTTTTTTATTTGATCTTCAGTTTTAAAAAAAGAAGAGTGAAATTTTGATAAATAATATTGAAGATACCTTACTAAAAAAACGCGGAATTCATTTATTTCATCCCAACTGATTTTTTTAAAGAAAACGTTTAGTAACGTATCGGACTCTTTTTCTTCGTGATGAAGCGAAACCGAAGGTATGGCGTTATCTTTCTCAAATTTTATCTCTATAATATTATTTGGAGAAATGTTTATATCTTTAATATAGTCGTTAATACGGGCAAATAGAGTCGCTTGTATAGACTGGATTATCTTATTTGATTCTCTCCCCAACAAACCGTCGTGCTGTTTTCGATAAAACAGAGCAAATATTCTCAAAGTAAAATCGGTTGTAAAACGTATCAACGTCGTTTTGTCTAAAACTTTTTGATAAAAATGTATAATATTACTATCAACTTTCTCGTTTATCATAATGACTGCCCACGCCTCTTATATTAATTAAACAACTTTTTTTACTTTATATCAATTTATTTTTTAAAAAACTATTTATTTTCGAATTTCCAAATAATTTTTCCGTTTTTATCAATATAACCAAAATATCTTTCAAACGCCTTACCCTCTCTTATCTGGGCTATACCATTTTTGAATTGGCTAACATACCCATACCGCGGGGTTACCGCGACCTTTCCATAAGTATCGAGAAATCCCCAAAGTTTGTTTATCTCTACGGCGGCGTATCCCTCGCTAAACGGATTTCCTTTTTCATATAAAAACGGTATCTTCAAGACATTATTATTATCAACGTACCCCCATTTTTTTCGTAATTTTACAGGGAACAATCCGTCGCCGTAGCTTTTTATTTCGTCGTAAATAGAAGGAATAACATATTCTCCTTTAGTATTTATCGCGCCCCATTTTTTATGATAGTAAACCAAAGAATAATGACTTTCGTCAAAATCTTCAGCTTTTGAAAACTTCGGTTCGACGACAAGCAAGCATTTTTCATTTATAAATCCCCAATATTTATCAATTTTTACTCGAGCCAAACCATAGCTAAATCGCTTCGCTCTATTAAACATAAATCGCGACGCTATTTTACCGTTTTTATCAATATACCCCCACTTCCCATTTTTCTTTACCGGAGCTAATCCCGAACCAAAATGATCTCCTCCATCGTAAATTGCGGGGATTATAAATTTTCCGCTTCTATCTATATAACCGAATTTCCCATTCGCATAAGCTAGCGCTCTGTCTTCGTAGAAGTCCCACGCGTCGTCAAAAATCGAAGATATGACCAATTTACCGTCGTAATCTATATACCCCCATTTCTGACCTATTCTTACTCTCGCGTACCCGTTTTTATATCCTTTAACTTCGTCGTATATTAGAGACGCGGTAAACTCTCCAAAATTATCTATAAATCCATATTTAACGGAAGAGCCGCTCGCCAAAGTATCTAAAGACGGCTCGCTAATTTTACCAATTTCCGCCCTATTCTCATTGAATTCTTTTGCAAAATCAAATTGAGGTTGAATAACTACTGAACCAAAAGTATCTACAAATCCGTATTTACCGTTCTGATAAATTAATAATAGACTATTTGAATATGATCCGACGGTAATGAAAAAGAAAAAGGCCAATGAGAGAAAAAAAGATTTATTAATTAAAATTTTAATTCTACCGCTCCTTTCAAAGTGTGCGACCTTATTTCGTCGGCGTTTATTTGGGTTTTATCTAACGCCCAATATGTCGGTTCGTAAGACAACGATACTTCAATATTTTTATTACCAAAAAAAACCTCGACTTCAGTCGATAACGATTGGAATTGATCGTACGCGTCGTAAATATTTGCTTTTGGAATTTTCAAACTGAAATTATAAATAATAGGTTTGTAACTTATGCCAAAATGCTTAAATCCGTCCCACTCGATTTCAAAATAAGCTCTCTCTTTAATTCCAAAATTTATACTGTCATAATAAAACCCCGCTCTATTATTAATTGCAAACTGTATATCTATCATTTTATTTATAAAATTAAACGGCTTTATGTTAAATTCCATTATATTTTTCTCTTCTATAAATAGTCGAGTTTTCCCGTAAGCGTTATCTACATAAAGTAAATCGGCCGTAGCTATCAGATAATTTTCAAAAATAAAACTCAAATAATTAATCTTACTTTTTAATTCTAATAAAATTCCAAAATTAGTTCCAATATTTAAATTAGAATAAAATTCAATTTGATTTGAGCCGTCGGGAAGCGCTAAAACGTCGTCTTTGTCGTTAATATCAAATTTTATATGCAAGGGAATAGAAAAAACAAGGGAAGATCCGGTAAACATATAATTTCCAAACTCAAATCCCGCTTTTATTCCGGCCTCTCCCAACGCGCCAAATTCTTCAAATACAAAAGTATTTCCGCCGTTATTCGCCTCTCTTCTATCCATTTTACCTTCCAGTTCGCTATAAACATACGGTCCGAAAATGATATTTTTATTCTTAAAAATGTCAAGCTTTATAAACGCGCCAAATTCTTCCAAAAAAACCGGCGAATTTTTCATAGGAGTAAAATCAAAGTATGTAGAGTCGTTTGACGAGTCTGAAAATTGGAATTCCGCCGAAGTTTTTGAATATATCTCGGGGAAACACAAATCTTTAAGCTTAATATCCGGATTTTCTTTATCTTTTATCTTTTCTACGCCTTCGTCGGCCGGTTCGTTCCCTTCCGGAAAAACATTAAAAGCTATCAACAAAATCAAAATCAGCGTAAATATTTTTTTCACATATATCTCCAATTATTTTTCTTTATAATAGCGCAAAATATAAAAAATTCAACAAATCTCTTTTAAAAAAACTCTTTGTATATTATTATAAAATCGATGAAAAAAATATTTTTAATACAAACCTTCCTGTTCTTTAGTCTTTTATGTTT
>JAGOCL010000201.1 GCA_017998755.1 Spirochaetota bacterium
AGATGTGTATAAGAGACCATCTGAAGGGCAAAAGCGTACTAGTCCCTTTTCAAAAAAGTCCTCTCGATTTACAACTAAAGACCGTCCTAAAACGCCAAAATATCGAGAATTCTATCGAAATTGGCTACGAAGCTATCGGAAGACAGATACCGTTACTCATTGCCGGCAAAACCGACGGAATTGCAATCCCGGAGCCGTTTGTTTCAAAACTACTCGCTCAAAACGATTATAAGATACTTTTCAGTTTCTACGATAAATGGAAAGAGATAAATAACGGCGAAGGGCGAACTCCCCAAGTTTCGTTATTTGTAAAAAAGGAGTTCGGCGCTTCAAATAAAGCGATCTTATTAAAAATAATCGATGAAATTAAATCAAATATTTCGAATATCGGCGAGGAATTTATTATCGAAAAATACTCCAAAATATTTGAAATAGATAAAACGACGCTAACCGGCGCGTTGAAAAGAACATATTTCGAGATCCCCGATAGAGAGACTTCAATCGGATTATCTTCGGAATACGAAAATACGATCGAAAATATCGATATTCCGCCGGATTTCTTTTTTGAATACTAAAATGAAGAAATATTTATACGCTTGCGTCGGTTTTCTTATAATAACAATACTCTGGTATAGCGGCTCCGCAATCTTTACATACAAGATAATACCGTTTCCTCATAACGTAATTATAAATTTAGCGCATATCCTATCTACAAAAGATATTTATTTCGACATATTTATAACGCTTTTGAGATCGCTCTTGGGTTTTACTTTGGCTTTTGTAAGCGGATTTGTCGTCGGATACCTGATGGGTAAATTTTACTTTCTGGAAAAATCGCTATATCCGGTTATAGTTCTGATACAAGGAGCCCCGCCCTTAATCTGGGTTATTCCCTTAATACTTATTCTTGGAACCAAAGGAAACGCCGCGCTCGCAATCGTCTATTTTGTGTCGCTTCCCCTTGTAACGATCAACGTTTACGAAGGGAGAAAATCGATTAACAGAAATTATTACGATATGTTCAGAATTTATGCGAACTCCGGTTACCTTAGGATCAAAGAACTGACCATTCCGTTGTTGTCGCCGTATATAAAAAGTTCTTTTACGCTCGGGATAGCTCTCGCGTTAAAAAGCTCTATCATAGGAGAATGGTTTGGCGCTCGTAACGGCGTCGGTAAAAGAATCAACGAGCTTTTTTATTCATACGATATCTTAACTTTCTTCTCAATATCTCTACTCTTTTTAATAGTTATCGTTTCGACGTCGTATATAACAAAATTCATTGTAGAATATTTTTTTCCGGATAGAAAAAAGTCTTCATATAAAAAATCATCAGATACTTCGCTAGATAAAAAACGGGAATTCCCGTTTTCTGATCCGATCCAAACCGCGCCTTTTTCCGCATCGAACGATCGGCGTATATGTTTCGCTATGAATAACGTCTCCTTCAACTATAACGATAAAATAATACTAAACTCGGTTGATTTTGAACTATCAAAAGGAGACGCAATACTCCTTTCCGGCGACAGCGGCGTAGGTAAAACGACATTTGCGAGACTTTCTTTAGGACTTCTAAAGCCCGATTCGGGAATAGTTGAAATTCCGCAAAATTCGGGAATTATTTTTCAGGACGACCTTCTTCTCAATCATCTGGACTGTTACGGTAACGTCGCTCTAACCGCTAAATGGAAGCATATAGATAATCCTGAGGAAAAAAGCCTCTATTTCCTTGAATTGTGCGGTTTAAAAGACTCTATCGGGCTCTATCCCGATCAATTGAGCGGAGGGATGAAAAAGCGCCTCGCCCTTGCCCGCGCTATGGCGCTCGACCCCGACTTTATGATACTTGACGAACCGTTCAATAACCTCGATAAAGATGCGCGGTATCAGATGTGGAACTTATACGACGCTCTCTTTATCAAAAAAGGGATAACCTCGATTATAATTACTCACTATCCCGACGAACTCGCAAACATCAATCTTGATAAATACATTTTGAGGAATGGGAAAATATTTTCAACGGCGGTTGGTTAATACTGATGAATAAATATTAGGCATTTATTAATTCCCGCCCTAACATTATTTTATTTATCTTGGGAAGATCAAAAGTTTCATCTTCAAAATAAAGTTCAACAGCTTCTTTTAAGTTTACCGTCGCCTCGTCTATAGTCTCTCCAAATGATGAAACATTAACATTAAGACATTGAGATACGTAATATTTACCTTCTTGCCAGATAACAAACTCAATTTCTTTCATAATTTTCATCGCTAAAATAAAAACTGTTAATTAAAGTCTGAATTTGATTTTTTAGTATAACCAAATTTAAAACTTTTTTCACAATTTTTTTATCATTTTCATTTAAATTATCGGCAACGAGCCGTTCAACAACCTCGATTATTATCACTCGCTATCACGACAAACTCGCAAATATCAACCTTGATAAAATTATTTTGAAAAACGGCTTGGATATAACTAATTGACCCATTTATTTAAGTATTCTTTTAAAGGCCAAAATATTTCCCAAATGGCGTTATTGAAGAAGAACGGTTAACTGTAAAATCAGTATCTCTAATAACATAATTAATGAGTTTTGCGCCTTTTAATATTAAAGATGAGTTGCTTTCGAATGTACTCCACTTAACTAAATTTCCATAATTATCTTTTATCAAAGACGATTGTATCAAACATTTTGAATTAGCTAATATCTCAACAAAACAGGTAGAGTTTATTAAAATACTTCTATTAAATTCAAGAAAGGAAGAATCAATTTTTAACGCATAGCCATATTCTTTATTATTATTGTAGATACTCTTGAAAATAGTTATATTTTTTAATATCTCTACTCGGCAACACATAAATCTAATTCTTGCGCTTTTTGAATCAATGTAATTTTCAATCTGTATTTCATTTGAATAACTCTGTTTTCGGGAACTATTATTTTCTTTTAAGTCATTATCAAAATATACTTTACAATTTATGAATATCAATTCTCCCGATAAATCAATATTCGCTCGAATATAAATATTTTTATTCTTAAACTCTTTACACTCCCCTATATCAATTTTCATATCTTTATCTATAACAAAATCTTCATTATCGGCAAATAATCTTTCAAGCTCCTCCTCGCTAACGGCTTCATCGCTACTTTGTTCCTGATTATTCTGACCATTAACCAATACTTTTTCATCAATATCCTCGATTTTCTCTTCAAGTTTATCGATCTTATCATCATCTCCCCTATTTTCAATCTCCTTAATATTTTTTTCATCAACTATCCTCAAGTTAAGTAACATTTCAAGAAAAAAATTATTAATTGGGACGCTCTTTTTAATATCAATAAACACTTTTTCCTTGATATATTTATCAGTCAAACTAAAAATCAAATCTTTTTCGTCAGATTTTACGCTTTTTTTTTCAAGTTCCTCTTTTATAGTATCAATTAAATATCTTTCTTCATTGTAGAGTCTATTAATTTTTTCAAAACCTTTGGCAATAGGGATATAAAAAGGATCAATATCCGATAAAGATTCAATACTTATGCCGTCAAAATATTTATCAATTAATTCTCTATTATCAATCGCAGACAAAAAAATCTCCTCAATCGAAATGCTCTTCTCTTCGCTCCATTTAAAATCGTCTAATATTAGAGCTTCAAGTAGCAATATATCAGAATCATACCATTTCCCACCGCTCAATCGATAAAAATCATTTGTTAAACAGATAAGCTGCGCAGTTTCCAGTAAATCTTTATACTTCCTATCTCCAAATACTTTATGCTTTATAGAGCTTTTCCACTTAATAATCATCGTCTCTCTTTCAATATCTCTTATTTTTGATGAGTTATCAGCTATCATACTAGTCATAGAATTTAAATAACTATAAATTGTATTTATTTCAATATTGGTTTCTGAACCCATTCTAACTAATTCATTATACATCGCCGCAACCACTTCGAGCGTTATTAGATTTTGTTTGGATATCATTTTGATCGTCTGTTGACAGGCGTATAAGCTCCCGTTTAAATCCATATCCGCCATATATCGTATATCTTTGTTTTTTCCTGTAATAGTATTCCACATTTTTTTAAAAAACCCCTGATTATGGAGTTCATTTAATCTTGCCTTGTTTGACGCTAACCCGCTTATACATTTCATTGACATTTTAACTATTGCATTGGAGTTTTTCTTGTTTTCTGTTATAGCGTCATTAATAAATTGATCAATTTGATTTTTCTTTTCAATATCAATGCTGTTTTCATTTATGATAGACAATTCCATACTACTCTCCTCTAATTTTTTTATCTAAATTATTTTTTGATATATTCCTTTCTTCAATTATTCTTTTATATTGCTTCATATTATTTTCATGAATCCCTTTTATCTTTAATAAATTAAAAGCATAATCTCTTTGAATTTTATCAATCTCATAAACTTCCTGTAAAATTTTCTTTGCATCTTCATAACCCTGTTTAAATCTTACTTTCGCGCTTGTTGGAGAAAAATTAAGAGTCCCCTTTATCATTCCTCCCTGATCCTCCTGCGGAAGTATTTCTATAATAGTTGTGTCTGGGTATTTATTTATATCATAAACTTCGTCTCTTGAGCAGGGAACAGTTATTATTATATCGCATCCCTCATTATAAACGGGTTTTATGGGTATATTTTCGCTTATCCCTCCATCAAAATATAACTTTCCGTCAATTTCCTCCTCGTCAAAAATAACAGGTATAGCAGAAGATGCTAATAATATTTTAACTATTTTATTGCTATTATAATCATTTAGTTTAAAATAAACCGGATTTCCAATTTTTTTATTCAATATAAATCCTAAAATTGAGCTCAATGCTTTTGTTCCATAAATAAAACTACTTAAATCTGAGCAACAACCATAAACAACTTTTTTAGAATTAATAAATTTTTCATAATCACAATATCTTTCTATAATATCAATTAATCCGTCTCTTGAAAAAAAACCATGCTCTTTAAAAAAATTATAAAGCTTCTCCGGAATTCTATTTTTATATTTCTCAGGATTAAATTTTAATATATCTTCTGTAAAAATATTCTCCCATACCTTTTTCCCCAAATTGCTATTACCCTGAGTAAATAGAAGAGCATTTAAAGCGCCAACAGACGATCCGGCAAATACAGAAATCTTATCAAATAAACCAAACTCCTCAAGAGCTTCCCACACACCAATATGATAAGCCCCTTTTCCACCTCCGCCGCCTAATACTAAACCGATTTTATTATTCATGTTTATACGCCTATAATTTTTTATAGTAACTCGTTTATCAGGTATATTTTTTTAGCAAAAAAATATACCTGAATGATTGAAATTACAGAATTCATT
>JAGOCL010000202.1 GCA_017998755.1 Spirochaetota bacterium
AAAAGCGATAGTAAATATATATGGGAAATATTTTAAATAATTTTAATAATAATATTAAAACAAAAATAAACGGAATAACATATTTTTCTGGATTTTTCAAACTTGTTATAGTCGAACTACTTCTTTTTCCAAAAAGAAAACAAGTAACCGCTACGGTATTGATACGGCAGATACTATTTACAGGATTTGAGGCCTTAAAACTTGTTAGTCTCATCGGACTTGCCATCGGCGGAATTATCATTATACAAGGTATGGGGTTGTTGGAAAATTTTGGTCAATCCGATTTGGTATATACGATATTGATAATGGTTGTAACTAAGGAACTGGGACCAATTATTACGGCTATAATATTAATCGCCCGTTCGGGAACCGCTATTTCCACCGAACTTGGCAACATGGTAGTTAACCATGAAGTAGAAGCTCTGTACTCAATCGGCGTTAATCCTATAAGTTATCTGATAGTGCCAAGAATTCTAGGGGTTATGATATCGTTTTTTGCCTTATCAATTTATATGAATTTGGCGGGGCTTCTTGGCGGGTATCTCGTCGCTAATATATTTACGCCTTTTTCGTTTATAGAATTCGGAACTAAATTAATGCAGAAATTGACAGTCAAAGACGCCGTAGTAAGCCAAATAAAAAGTCTTGTTTTTGGTTTTATTATCTCAATTATATCTTGTTATCAAGGTTTAAGCGTTAATTATGCATCCACCGAAGTTCCGCAGAAAACGATAAAAGCGGTAGTTTCCAGTTTAAGCTGGATAATAATATTTGATATATTAATTGCATTAATATATTATTCAATTTAGGTAAGAATGATTATGAACGATATAATTTTATCGGTAAAAAATGTTTTTTTCAAAAATGAAGACTACTTAGTTTTAGACGATATATCTATCGACATCGAAAAAGACACTTTTAACTGTATAATTGGTAAATCAGGAGCCGGCAAAAGCACTTTGTTGAAAATAATGGCCGGTTTATTAATACCGACTTCCGGCTCTGTTATAGCGAATAATTGGGATTTAACAAAATTATTCGATAAAGATATTACTAAAATTAGGAAACTATACGGCTTTGCTTTTCAAGATTCGGCTCTGATATCAAATTTATCAATCAAAGAAAATTTAAGTTTACCGCTGAAAAATAAATTCAAATATTTAACGCTAAAAGAGATAGATAATAAAATTTACTATTATCTAGACAGACTTAATATGAGGGACTCGCTAGGTTTGAGACCGGCTCAACTTAGTTACGGCGAACAGAAGTTATTATCTATAGTAAGATCGATTATTGCGGATCCTGAAGTTCTTTTTCTCGACGAACCTCTCACATCGATCGACGCGACTTTAATGAAAAAAATTGTTAATATTATAATCGAATATACAAACAAAGAAAATACGACGGTTATAGCCGTTACGCATTCAAAAGATTTGTTATTAAACATATCTTCAAGGGTTATGCTTTTAGAAGATAAAAAAATTAAATTAGACCTAAAGGGCTATGATTGGGCTTCGGCGGAAAAAGACAAAATGCCTGAAATATTACAAGATATACTCGGATAATCGGGGAGGAAAATGTATGAAATTTAAAATGAAACACGCGGATAAAATAGTCGGAGTCTTCCTATTTCTATCTATTTTTATATTATTGTTGACTATAATAATGATCTTATTAAATCAAAAGACATTTACTAAAAAAATATATTACAAATCAAGATTTGCCGACAAGGTTGGTTTGAAAATCAATCAAGATATAAACTTCAGAGGATTTGTTATTGGAAAAATCACTGATTTCAAATTAAACAGTATTCCAAATAAACTATCGCTCGAAGAATTTGAAACGCATATTATGAGTAAAATCAAGTTGAAATATAAAGATGAAAAAACTAGAAACGGTATAATCGACTATATAATAAAAAAATACGATATTGTTAAGGGGTATTTTATTTTAAGAGAAATTCCTCAAAATGAAAGATTAGAGTTACTGGCTTTTTTTAGAGATTTGGGTTACGCTAATACGGTAGACATAGATTTCTTTATATATGAAAATTACCACGATATTATGAAAGAAGACTCTGTAATTAATAAAGCGTCCAATCCATTAACCGGAGCGTCTATATCTTTACTAACTAACAACTTTACGGTTGATCTCGCTAAACCCAATTCCTACATACCGTCGCTGGATACAGACGAAGGGAAATTGATATTATCGCTTGGACAAGTAAAAGAGAGAGGCGACGCTATTTCAACTATAATTAATAACGTAAACCAGATACTAGCGTCGCTAAATTCCGATAGAAATGCTGAACAAAACTCTTTATCTAGAATATTGGTAAACGGAGCCGATTCAGTCGAATTATTAAAAAAAGAACTTGGAGCGGTGGACTTGATTCTTAAAGATACCGGAGCTGTGATTAAAAACTTTTTTGAAATCTCGGATAATTTTAAAACTTTATCTGTAAATATGAAAGAACCGGAAGGGCTGGTAAAAAGGTTAGTAGATCCCGACGGCGAGTTTATGTTTAATTCCATAAAGAAGTCGCTCGACGGGCTTTCAGACACTATGGGACAACTGCTGACTTTCACTCAATTTATCAACGGGCAATCAAACGATATTGAGACGCTGTTACTTCAGAGTAAAGATACTATGAAAGAACTTAACGACGTGATCGAAGGTATAAAGAATAATCCTCTTATTAGAGGCGGAATTACTGATAAAAAAAGTCAGGTTCCGGTAAAAGAAAATATCAGAGATAAGGATTTTTAAAATGAATAAATTTAAATTATTTGTTAAAATATTTTTAGTAATAATATTCTTCATTAATTGCTCGACGGTTTCTAATAAAGTCGTTTACGAAAGTAATTTTTATAAAAATCTTGCCGTAGAGAATTCTCAAAGCGCTAACGAATATGTGAAAAAAATTGAATACAAAAAAGCTCTGGTATATCTAGAAGAATCGTTGAGATACAACAAACTAGCTGATAATATTTCCGGAATATCTCAAAATTACGCCGATATCGGAAAAGTTTGGCTTTTAATGAACGATTTTAATAAAGGATTAAGTTATTACAATTTGGCTAAAGAGACTATAGACAACGAATCCGGAGAAGGGGATTATCGAAAAGAAAATGCCTTTATCCTAAACGCTCTCGGAGAAGCTCATTATCTTTTAAAAGACTATGATAAATCAAAAGAATACTTTAATAGCGCTCTGGCTATTGAAAATCAACTTAAAAATGAAGAAAATATCGCTATAATATACATGAATTTTGCGAAAATAGAAAAATCCGTAGAAAATTACGAAAAAGCTCTTGAATACTTCCTAAATTCTACCGAAGTTTTTGAAAAATTATATAAGAAGAAACTTCTAAATAATATTAAAAATCTTGGGCTTGCGTATTATTCCGTTGGACATCTCTATTCAAAATTAAATAAACCCGACAATTCAGAAAAATACCTAAGAATGGCTTTGAAAATTGATAAAATGATCGAAGATATCAACGGAATTGCCGACGATTACTATGGATTAGGCGTAATTCAACATAAAAAGAATAATTTTGCAAAAGCGCAACAATATTTGATAAAATCTAAAGATATTTATAAGATATTAGATAATCTTTCTCAATACAATCTGATTAACGATTATCTTCTTGATATTTATAAAAAAGACAACGCGTTAGATAAATATTTGTCTATTCTAGAAGAAAATTATCTTCTTCAAAACAAAGACAAAAACATTAAAACGACTATACTTGATACTTTAAAAAATCCCGATATTTCAAAATACTTATCAGACGAAGATATCAAACGTTTGAATGAAAAATATAAATAATTATATCTTGATTTTTTTATAATTTTTGATATAATAACGCCTATATAAATGAGTATAAGTAATAAAGAGAGGTTATATGTCGGACGCAAAAAAAGCTAAAAATAAAAAAATAAATAAAATGACAGTTCAAGAGCTGGATAAAGCCATAGAAACAACCGTTAAAGAGATGGGCGATCTTAATTCAAGATACGGTAGAGAATTACAAAAAAGAAAAGAAGCTATCAATTCTAAAGTAAAATAATAGATGGCTATTGGTTCGGATAAATATCTATCAATAACCGATTTTACAAGAATTCTAAAATCAAATCTTGAGTCTTCGTTCTCAACGCTTTTTTTAAAAGGCGAAATTTCAAATTTTAAGCCGTCCTCTTCAGGGCACATTTATTTCGTTTTGAAAGATAAAGGCGCTTCTTTAAAAGCCATTATATTTAAAGGTTCTATCGGAATAATATCAGATTCTTTCAAAAAAGGGTCATATTTATTCAAAGACGGCTCCGAAGTCTTAGTAGAAGGCAGATTAAGCTTATATGAACGAAACGGCGACTATTCTATAATTATTAGTAAAATAATCCCGGTCGGAGCCGGCGAATTATCCGTTAAATTTGAACTCCTAAAAGAAAAATTATCAAACGAAGGTTTGTTTGATCAATCCCGAAAAAAAACTTTGCCTCTATATCCCACAAGCATCGGAATTGTAACCTCCCCTACCGGAGCGGCTCTTCAAGATATGCTTAACGTTTTAAACAGGAGATTCTCTTCGTTAAAAATTACGGTATTCCCGACCGCCGTACAGGGCGAAGAAGCCAAATTTGAAATAGTTAAAGCTATTGAATGCGCTTCGTACCATTATCGGAAAAACACAAATTTGAAAGTCGATATTCTTATAATATCCAGAGGCGGCGGCTCGATAGAAGACCTTTGGGCTTTTAACGAAGAGATAGTGGCTAACGCGATCTCAAACTGCCCCATTCCGACGATTACCGGTATCGGACACGAAATAGACTTTACTATCGCCGATTTTGTATCCGACCTCCGAGCTCCAACGCCATCCGCCGCCGCCGAGATAGCCGTTAAAAACGGATCGGATCTGTTAAATACGATAGTATCGTACAAAATAAGAATCGAAGGCTCTTTCAATTTAATAATGGAAAAATATCTAAACCGATTTGGTCTTTGTTCTCTTGAAAAACTACTATTTTACTTCCAACGAATTTACGAAAATAATCTACAAGATTTCTCTTATATAAAAGAAAAAAACAATAATATATTTAAAGATATTATGGAATCAAATGCAAAAAAGTTTCATCTTCTTATTCAAAAACTCGATAATCTCAGCCCTTTGAAAATCCTGGAGAGGGGTTATTCGCTTGTTTTAGACAAAAATAATAAAACCATATCTGACTCGGCGTCCGTAAATACCGGCGATATACTTAGAATAATACTCAATAAAGGCAAAATTGAAGCCAAAGTTTCAGGTATAGAATAAACGCATCTTTAATACATTATATTTTACCGGAATAACTATATTTACGACTCTATTCGATTATATCAGTATTATCTTCTATAG
>JAGOCL010000203.1 GCA_017998755.1 Spirochaetota bacterium
AAATATATTATATTTTATTGTTTTTAGCATATCATAGAGAGTTTCCAGAGGAAGTCCGACTATATTAGTATAAGACCCCTCTATCATATCTACCGTTAGGGCAAATATCCCCTGAATTGCATATCCGCCAGCATAACCTTTCCAATGATTATTGTCAAGATAGAATTTGATAAATTCTTCCGAAAAATCTTTAAACTTAACTTTAGACAACGCGCTACGCGTAAAATTGAGATTCAAAGAATTGTTGACAATAGATACGCCCGATACGACGCTGTGCCATTTGCCCGACATATTACGGATATTAGCTTCGGCTTCTTCGGAATTCTTCGGCTTACCGAGTATCATACCATCGTGAACCACGACGGTATCTACGCCAAGTATATATTTTTCGCAATATTTCGGTAGCTTCCCGACAGATAGAGCTTTCCCCTCCGCTACCTTTTCGGCATATAGAATGGGATCGTTTTTATCCGCCGAATCCTCGTCAAATTTGTGGTCCGCCGTCTTAAATTTTATCCCAACCGACTTCAACAACTCTTTCCTACGGGGGGATTTTGACGCTAAAACAAGATATTTATCGTTCATAACCTAATAACTCCCCAAATAGTCGAAGTAATCGCACTTTTTCTTAATCGCCTCGATGAGTTTGGCGTTTTTCGCCATATTTGGAGAGTTTTCGTATTCTACGATAAATACATACTCCCAATTCTTCTCCTTCGACGGCCTGGATTCGATTTTTGTCATATTGATCTTTTTATTATTAAAAACTTTCATTATTTTATAAAGCGCCCCGGGTTTATTCAATAATGAAAAGATTATCAGCGATTTTTGACGAGCTAAACTTCTAAATTTTTTAGATATTATATAAAATTTTGTCTGATTATCCTTTTTGTCGTTAATATCCTCTTCGAGGATATTCAACCCGTATTCTTTAGCAAGCAAATAAGGCCCTATCGACGCTGAATTCGGCTCTTCCAAAGCAAAAATAGCCGCTTTAGCGTTAGAAGCGGTCTCTATACATTCGCAATTGGGAAAATTTTTCTTGATATAACCGGCGCATTGAAAAAACGATTGCGGATGAGAAAAAATCTTTTTAATATCCTTTTTATCCGGACATAAAGAAATCAAATTTTGTTTTATATTTAACGTTATTTGATCGTAAATTTTCAGGTCGGTTTTAATAAAAAGATCCAACGTATCGCCGATAGCCCCCCCTACGGAATTCTCCGCAGGCGCAACTCCGTAATCGCAATCGCTCAGACTGATTTTATCAAAAACGTCGTTTATCCTATTAATCGGCTCGAAATCGCAATCTTCGCCAAAGTATTTGATCGCCGCTTCGTGGGAAAATGTAAATTTAGGCCCCAGATATACTACCTTGCATCTTTTCATAATCCGATATTATTATAAAAAAACAGAATTGTTGTCAAATATTATTAAATAAATGTTAAATATATTGTATAATTTTAAAATTAAATTGTATAATTCCCTAAAAATGAAAAAATATTTTCCAGTTATTATATTAAGCATTTTTCTATTCGCGTCTTGCTCTAAAAACCTTCTGTTTAATAAACAGATAAATATCAAATATAGAGAGAAAAATCCCCTCGAATCGATGCGCGTCAATTCTCTAAAAGGCGATATCGAGATAACCGGATGGTCTAAAGATTTCGTTGAAATTGACACCAATAAAAAAATTTTTACCGGACTTATTTCAGACATAAACCTTATGGATACGGTATTTTATTTCGACGAAGTTTACAAAGAGTTAAACATTAAAACTAAAATCCCGGCTAGAATCAACGGAAGTATCGACATAAAAATATTCGTTCCTTTCACGTTGCTAAAGCTCTACGTCAATTCAAGCGAAGGAAATATTACTATAAATAAACACCTTGGAGATATAGAGATCACGTCAAGTAACGGCGATAACAATATTGATTTTCAAGGAAATATCCTGCGTATAAACTCGTACAAAACTAAAACTTTTCTCAAAGTTTTATCGTACAGTTCTTCGGATATTATCATTAATTCAGAAGAGGGGTCGCTCAATTCTTATATTTATTCGGTCGGAGACGCTTCGTATCTGGATATCAAAACTTTAAACGCAACCGTTAATCTCAATATATCTCAAGATATCGACCATAAACTGATAGTTAAAAACAAATCTAAAGGTATCAACGTCAAATACGATCTAGAAGACCCGAATTCAGTTCAAGGGACTTATAATATATTTACCGGAAACTACGGCGAAAAATATCAAGAATTCATAATTGATATTAATAGCGAGGGGGGCGTTATCGACGTCTCGCAAATCATATCCAAAGAGCCGACCGAGCGCAAATTTTACTGAACCCCTTATTTCTTTTATCAAACCCGCTTGATTAGCGCCATTTTGATTTACGATAGCGATCTATATTTATAATATTTTTCTCATATATTTTTTTATTTATCTTTAAATTCGTAAATACCGCTCCACTCTTTTAATAATCCCAACGACTGTTTCTCTTTAAGCTTAATCGTCCTATTCAGATAAAAATCTATTAATGGATCGACGCAGGTATTCTTTTTATATTTATGAGGCCCGAGTTTTCTTACAAGCGCGCCGTATATTTTTTCGGCCTCGCTAAACTTGCCTTCGACATAATAATTAAACGCGTCGTCGAGATATTTTTGTATATTTTTCTTGATTTCTATAGTTCTATCGTCTTCATAATCGTAAACTTCAAAAATAGTAACCGGTTGTTTTTTCCCTTTTACGATAGCCAGATCGATCGCTCTTATATGATGAGGAATAGTCAGTTTGTTTTTTAAATCCTCGGATATCAAAATCCCTATCCCGTAATATTTAGTTAACGACTCCAGCCGGCTCGCCGTATTTACAATGTCGCCGATTAATGTATAATCCATTTTTGAAATTGAACCGATATTCCCTACGACCGCCGTACCGTAGTTTATCCCGATTCCGTTGTTTATTATTTTTGACCCCGACTTATTATTGAAAAGCTCCGGAATTTCTCCGGCGTTAAACTTTGCCAACTCTCTGCGCATTTCTATCGCCGAGATTACCGAATCGTCCGGTTCTTTAAAAGCGGCCATTATACAGTCGCCTATCAGTTTATCAATCTCCCCTTTATTTCCCATAATGTGGTTATTCATTTTATCAAAATATTTATTCAACAAAGTAACGACTTGCATAGGAGTAAGATTCTCCGATATCTCGGTAAAATCTCTAATATCTGAAAATAACACCGATATTTGCCTGTTCTCCGGCTTATATTTAGTAGGATCTCCGCCTTTTTCGACAAAATCCACCAAAGATCTCCTTGTGTACACTTCGGTAATTTTTAATCGTCTTTGCGATTCCTTGGCGGCTTTTTCTCTCTCGTTGTTGAATTTTTCGATATTGTCCGCCATTTGATTGAAGTTTAAAGTAAGATTATAAATTTCCTTTATAGAAGATTTGACGTTCGCGCGATAACTAAAGTTATTATTACCAAAAGTTTTTACCGCGTCGGTAATCTTAAGCACCGGCTTGGTTATCGTATTGGTAACGTACAAAGATATAAGAAGAGCGATGATAAATACGACTAAACTAGTTATAGAGCTGTTTATGAACAATTTCCTAAGGAATTTATCAATGCTTTTGTTTGATATATCTATCCCTACGACGCCAAAAAAGTCGCCGTTTGTTTTATCAAATATGGGACCGAATCCCATCATAGACCATGAATCGTAATCTTTATCGTAAACAAAATCTTTTTCGATCATCATCTTCCGTTCGTAAAGAGCGGAGACGGCGACGGGCTGATTAGTTATGTCGTATCTCAAGTTAAAATGCGATATTTTATCCGAAGCGACGCCGGTTTTTTCAACCTCATCCATGAGTTTCAACACGTCGGCGTCGACGAGAAATCTGGCGTAATTTTTATCCGTATCGGGAACCAAAATATAAACGTATAGTATAAGATCGGGATTAGCGTCGCGGATAGTATTCAAAAAAGAGTATATTTTAGAGTAATCGTCCGTTTTTTCGATTTCATTTACCTCAGACTCGCTAATTCCCGACATATTTATCTTTTTTGTAAGATTTCTCATCGCGCCATCGTCGATCAATTCGACCGCTACGGTAAGGTTTGATTTTAGTCTATCGACGACTTCGTTCATAAGATTTGCTCTGGAATTCAAGAAAAAAACTACCGTAGTAGATAAAACCACAAAAAAACAAAGCGCAAGTATTATTACGCCGACATAAATTTTAAATTTGACCTCTTTCATCATTTTCCCTTTTTTATTCAGAATATTTTTACAATTATTTGTTTATAAGATTTTACAGACTATCGTATAAAAAATCGAAAACCTATATTTCATTATAAAACTTTAATTATTAATTACAACTAAAAAGTAGAAAAATAATAAAATTGGAAAAAGACAGATAAACAAACTTCCTAAAATTCTTTCTTCAACGCTTTCCTTATAGATTCCGGAGAGAAGCCCCTGTTAAAAAGTTTGCTAGAGATTTTTTGATATTCCGTATGCGTCGCGTTTTCAGTTTTGACGAAACCGATTTTCTCAAGATATTTCGCAACGCTCTCCGTTTCATCGTAATCCGTGGTTTCGAGGTATGATAGTATTTCTTCGGTCGTATCGCGATCTATCCCCCGCTCGGCCAACTTTTTGCGGGCGTAGTTTTTACCGTAATATTTCCTTCCGGTCAAACTCAGGACGTACGACAAGCCGTTCTTATAATCGTCAATATAGCCTTGTTCTTTCAGATCTTTTAAGACTTCAGATATAACGCCGTCGGTAAACTCTTTTTTCCTAAGCTTTTCGCGAAGATTCTTCTCCGTTTGAGGCGAGGCGTTGATTATTCGCAGAGATACGTCGTAAGCGTAGCGGCGTTGATCGTCGTTACCCATTGATTAACGAACCGACGGCGTCTTCAACAGAATCGGCAATCTTGAGAATACTTGACATTTTGATCAGATAAAAAATCTCTTTGACCCTTTTCTGTAAATTGGCAAGAACGACTACTCCGTTTTTTTCCTTAACGGTCTTATAAAAGGAGGTAAACGCGGCTATTCCCGAAGAGGAGACGTAATTTAGCTCTCCGCAGTTAAAAATCACATTTTTATACCCTGATTGCAATATATTATTCACTTCGCGCTGAAAGTCAAAAAAATTATTTGAATCGATAAATCCTATAACTTTAAGAACAATATACTTTTTATCCGGATCCGAAGATTCCTCTACAAGCGTTAAAGAGTCGCCAATTATAAGATTTTCATCCATAAAAAACTCCCTGTTATTAGGTATTATTTACTCTAAAATATGTTAACTAAAAAATCAATCTTTATTTATGAAATTCATAAAATTTGTATAAATTTGTTTTTT
>JAGOCL010000204.1 GCA_017998755.1 Spirochaetota bacterium
AAACTTTACCAAAATTGAGATCTTTATAGTTTTCATATTTGATCGGATCTAATACCCGTATAGCCGCTTTGGTATCTCTTATCCAAAGAGCTCCGGGGCGTATACAGTTCCACGAGTCAAATACGACCGGAACGATGTCCGCCTGATTGTCTACTGCAAGTTTGAAAGTGCCGTGAAAAAACTCGCCGATCTTGCCGTCTCTGCTTCTCGCGCCTTCGGGAAATATAATAAACGGAATACCGGCTTCAAGTTGTTTGCCGGCTTTTTTAAATAAATTTGCGAGTTCAGCCGCGGTCATATCGTCTCTAACTATAAGGTTTTTCGCGAGATAAGCCATCCAACCGACTATCGGTTTTTTAGCCCATTTGTCCTTTAATATATATTTAATAGGTCCGGGGAGTAGGTACATAAGAATAACGTCGTATTGCGAGGCGTGATTGATAACGTATATTCTCTTTTCGCCTTTTTTTGGGGGCTTTATACCGTTTTTTTTGTAATTTAATTTTTCCACAAAATATAAAAAGAAAAACATATTAGAAAAAAACTTGGTCATGTAAGGGAAAAGTATCCTGTTTTTGTCGAATATAAACGAGATAATGAAAATAATCGGCATAAAGATAAAAAACTGTATTAAATTAATAGTTATAAACAAAAACCAGCCGAGAAAAGTAAAAAATATGTGTCTTATTAATATTTTATCTTCGTTAAACTTTTTTTTCATAACGCTTGATAATATCATATTTTGTAAAAAAATCAAATTATTTATTAATTTTATATTAGCGTATAGACAATAAACATTGACTTTTTTTCTTCGACGGTTTATATATATTTTATAAATCAAACGGCCGATATTACAACTATTAGTATGAAAAAAATCTTATTTTATCTTCTTATATTATCCTTATCATTAATCGTATCTTGCAATACCGCTTCTAACGTAAAGGAAAAGAGTAAAGTCGATATAATCGAAAAATCAAACCGCGACAAAGACGGCTCTGTAAATGAAACAAACGACTCTGTTTTAGAAAATAAAGAGATAAGCCGAGATAATTCGAAAGAATCAGAAAATAACGCTACTTTCTCTGAAAACACCACAGAAGAAGATCGTATTGAATCTAAAAACGCTTATACGATCGAAATAGATTTAATAGAAGGTATTTCGGACGTTTACGTCGGCTCAGAAAAAAAAGGCGCGACTCCTCTTAGCGTATCTTTTGAAGAAGGGGAGCGCGATATCATTTTAAAAAGGAGCGGATACGCCGATCAGATTTGCAGAATAACAGTCGATAGAAATAGAAAGATTACGCTTAAACATAATCGCGAGCAGGTTTTATTTAAAGAAGCGGGGGTTTTTGAATGCGGAGATCAGCCGAAACAGGTAATTTTTTCGCCGGACGACAACTTTATATTTCTTCCTCTTCTTGAGGACTACGGTTTTCAGATATTCGACGTTAAAGAGGGGCGAATTACTAAGTTTATCAAACCTAACAGATACTCGGATATGGGATTTGCCGAAGGATTATTTCTGGTTAATAAATCGGGAGAACAGACTTTTTTTGTATCGCAAATGACTACCGGTTATATATACGAATATTCATATCCCGATTTAACTCTCAAAAGGGAGATATCGACCGGCGGAAAATGGCCGAAGTTTATGGCTTATTCTCAAAAATTAAATATATTAGCGGTAACAAACTGGTTTACAAATAACGTTAGTATTATAGATTACGAAACGGGAAAAGTTATAAAAATGCTTGATACAAAAGCGGCTCCCAGAGGCGTAACGTTTACTAACGACGGCGAATCGCTTATCGTACTTTGTTTCGAAGGCGGAGTTGTTCAAAAATTTTCGACAAAAAACTGGAAAGAAGAAAAATCAATATATAAGAAAAACGCCGCAATGAGACATATTGTTATGAATAGCGATAATACTAAAGCTTATATCAGCAATATGTATCATTTTGAGATATACGAGGTGGATTTGATAGAATTCAAGATAATTCATACTTACAAAGTTTTTTCTAATCCAAATACTATAGACCTCAAAGACGATAAATTACTTTTTGTTTCGTCGAGAGGGCCTAACGATCCCGAGAGTTACCTGAACAGAAGTCCGGTAAACGGTAAAATTACCGTTATCGACGTTGAAAAGCGAGAGGTAATTAACGTTTTCGAAGGGGGCAATCAACCGACGGGACTAGACGTTAGTTCCAACGGCAAATATCTGTGCTTTTCAAATTTCAGAGATAAAAATATCGAGATTTATTATATAGACTAACGCCGCGCTGGAATAGTAAGAAATATTATTTTCCAATAATTTGACAATAAATATATATTTTAGTATAAACTTAGCAATGAAAAAAAAAATTATAATAGCGCTACTATTCTCGACCGCGCTTGCGGCGTTAGAATGTATCGTATTAGAAGATAAAATCAACATAAACAGACGATTGAGCGTAGTCAGGTCTTATATAAAACAGAAAGACGTCGAGAAAGCCAGTTTTATCCTAAATAGCATAAAAAATGAAAATTATGATACTGAATTTGCTTCTATTTCAAATTATTATCTGGCGTTGATAGAATACGAGCGCAATAACTATTATCAATCTTTATATTATATAGAATCTGCATTCAGAAATCCTAATTTTGGTTTGTTGATCGATTATTATAAATCCGAAATAAGATATCTATTGGGGCTGTCTTATTACAAATCAGGTATGCGCGACGATTTAATTGCGGTTTTTTCCGACGCTCCGGACTTTTTTATCGATAGCGTTGAGAAGAAGAGCCGTATTTATCTGATATTATCCGACGTATTAGTCAGACAGAAGAGCGATAAAAACAAAGCCCTTTTTTATTATTCGCAAATCGATAAATCTACGCTTACTAAAGAGGATTTGGATTTGTATATTTATTTGGAAGATATTGTGTTGTGGGATCAGATCGATATTTCTCAAATTGGTTATAAAGACCCAAACGTTAGCGCTATTCTCGTCGATAAGGATAACATTTTTATCGGAACTTGGAACGGCGGACTAATACAGTACAACTATATTTTGGAGAAATATTCTTATTATGCGGGCGAATCGTTATCGTCGTCAAATATTCGTTATTTATACAACGACGGAAGGTATATTTATATAGGAACAGACGACGGGCTAAATTACTACGATAAAAGAGACGGGAGATTTAGGCTTTTTGAGGAGACCAAAGGGACGTCGATCAGCGCTATTACAGCCGACGAAGATAACTTATATATTGGAACTTTAGGGCAAGGATTGATTATCTATAATAAAAAGGATAAAAAGTTTCATAGCAATAGTAAAGAATTATTAAATAACGTTGCATATCTCTATATTTTCGACGATACTTTGGCGATATCGACTTATTCGGGGGATCTATACTTTTATAATGACGATAATTTACGCCGTATAGATTCCGTCAAAATAAATTCGCCGATAACTTCTATAAATAAAATCGGCGATAATATTTGGTATTCAAGTTACGGAAACGGTATAGTCAGGTATAATTTAAAAGAAAAGAAATACGATTATTATTCTACGAATAACGGCCGGATTAAAGACGATTATATCTTATGTTCCGGTTATTATTCGGGTAAGATATATTTCGGAACCCTTGGTAACGGTATTTATATTTACGATATTGAGCTTGAAAAATGGGACTCGTTTGATATATCAAATTACTATTACGGAGTTAACATAAAAAATATAGTATTTGGAGATAACGTAATGTTTATCGGTACGTTAGGCGAGGGCGTCTTAAAGAAAACTATTTTGGATAATTGAAATCGGGTAAATATAGATGAAAAAGAATGTTAGTTATAGTATTATTACAAAATATATGCTTAAGGAGTTCCTTCCTACATTTATTGTCGCTTTTTTATTCTTTTTTATAATATTTGTAATAAATCACGTTTTGTATTATATCAAACCGTTATTTGAAAAAAACATTCCTTTGGATCTTATCGGGATGATGTTTGTTACCGCTTTTCCGCTCTTTACGATATTAAGCCTCCCGTTTGGTATGATGTTGGCGACTTTGATGACAATGGGGCGTTTTTCGACAGACAACGAGATTGTCGCTTTTAGAGCGTTGGGGTTTAGTATAATGAAGATTTTCGGTCCTGTATTTCTTTGCGGAGCGGTAGTATCAATTTTGTCTTTTATTGTTTACGACTGGATATATCCGATATCTATGAGCGAGCAGAGATATACGATAAGGAAAATAAGCCAGATAAAGCCGACGATAGACTTTAAATCAAAGAAAATTAAAAAATATGGCGAAAAGACGTTGTTTACCGATATAGTCAAAGATACAAGCATCGAAGGGCTGATTATAATCGACGGCGAGAATCAGGATAGAATAATTACCGCAAAAGAGGCGATTATATCAAATTCCGAAACCAGAAGAGGCTCTATAGAGCTGAAAATGAACGGTACGATGATACAGTTTGATAACGTCGATAGACCGGGAGAGTTCAATTACGGGTATTCGGATTCGATATTTTACTATATCGATTATTTGGATTTCGAAAAGGGCTCTTCCGGTACGTCTAGTAGCGAACGTAGAACTTACGAGATTCTTGAACAGGTAAGAAAATATAGAGGAAAGTTCGCGGAGGATATGAACGTTAAGTACAAAGAGTATATTAATATTTATGAGAATACTAACAATGTAAAAAATAATAGAAAAAATTTTGCCAATAACAATAAGTATACCGAAAAACTATATCAAATTGACAACAATATTGAAACAATGATAAAATCGGATTATAAGAAATACAAAGATAAGTCGTTAAACAATCATTTAATCGATTTGTATAATAAGTTTGCCCTGCCGTTAGCGTGCATTATTTTTGCGATATTTGCCGCTCCGATTGGGATATTTTCCAGAAGAGCCGGTTTCTCGATAGGATTTGTAGTTGGCGTATTTTTGTGCGCCATTTATTGGTTTGCGTATTACGGGTCAAGGATATTGGGGGTAAAAAGAATACTTACCCCTTTTATCGCTATGTTTGGTCCTAATATATTTTTTTTAATCGTCGGTCTTTTTTTTCTGATAAAAAGATTGAGAGAGTGATATATGAGATTTAATTTTTACGACTTGTACTGCGATTTTATCAATTCTCTTAAAAATTTACCTAAGAAAGTAAAATATAACTTTATTAGTATTATGACGGCGCTTAAAATATTTATAAAGAATTTCAATTTTATAAAATTTGTTAAGAAGTCTGTTAACGCGCTAATACGTCCCAGGTTGCCGTTTACTTTATACGGAATGTTATTTAAAAGTTTTTTATATTGGTACATTATGATACAAGGACTATTTATCGTAATACTGTTAATATTTGA
>JAGOCL010000205.1 GCA_017998755.1 Spirochaetota bacterium
GAATACAACTCCGACCCTTTTTCGTTAGGAAAAATAAAGACCTTAACCTTGACTCCGATATTAATCAACTTTCGAGCCAAACTCAGCGCGTCCCCTCCGTTATTACCCCAACCGGCAATAATCGCGACATTTAATGCGCTAAGATCAAAATCTATTTTCAGCCGGTTTAATATCTGAGAAGACGCCTCCTCCATAAGAACTATAGGAGGAATTTTGTTGATTTCCGAGGCTTTCATATCAAGAGTTTTTGAGTCTTCGGGAGAAATAATCAGGCTACTTGATCTTGACAAAGGTAATCTCCTCCCCTTTGATATAATAAGAGTAAGCGGCGCCGAAATCGGAAATTAATAAATTGGAAGTTACTTCGATATCCGGCGGGTAATTTACGATATAATTTTTTTTCAACCTGCCGTTTGTATCGTATTCCGCCAAAGTAAAGTCGTTAATATTTTTGCCTTTTATAGAAATATCTCTCTGGATAAAATAGATATTGGAATAGATATCAATGCCGGCGAAATCGTCGATAGGTCTCGCAATTACCTTATTTTCCCCATAAATATCTTTAATATCGTTATAATTGGTTAATTTTGATATATCGGTAAATTTTTGCTGGATTTTCATTATTAATCTCTGATATTTGTCGTTTTGTAAAGAATAACCAAAAAGTTTCTCGTAAAGCGTTTCGTATTTCAAAATGAGACTGCTCTCTAAATTCTCTTTGATGAATTGACTTGTAATATACAATTCGTCCTCTTTGTATCCAAGAAAAACGCCCGATTGTATAGCGATCAGATTTTCCTCATTTTTCTGCAGAGGTATTTCTTTTTTATTTACGGCCGATTTCTTCAACAAAGCTCCGTTTTTATCAAATTTACATATAAGCGTATTTTCGTCAAAATCTTCCTTAATCAGCAAGTTGTTCTTGTCGTCGATTTTTATATCTGTAATATGAGTAAAAGGCGTAAGACTCCCCTTCCCTTCGGTTCCCAAAAGATACAGAAAATCGCCGTTATTATTAAATTTCAGAATTAGTTGGTCCGAAATAGATTGATTCTCATTAATTTTCTTAAGTTCCGGATCTTTATTAACGACGTATATATTTCTATCCCCGTCGGACGCTATAATTTCAGGCGCATAAAGACCGTATTCTCTATAAAGTTTTGTAAATAATATCTCGTCTCCGGTCGCGGTAGATACGTCCGTCGATTTGAGAATTGGATTTGTTTCGGGATTATACGCTATTAATAGCGCTTCCCCCTTTTCGGTCAATTTGATTACCTTATTATTAATACTGTCTGATATGTAGAAGAAATTGTTTTTATAATCAAAATCAATTCCGTATTCCAACATATTCTCGGAATTCAAATTAATTCCTATCTCATTATCGTTATATCCGAAACTTAAAGAAAAAAGCTCTTCATATTGAACGTCGTCGCTTCGCGAGCAACCAATTAACGCAGAGATCGCAGTAATCGCCCAAAATAACCTTATATTCATAACGCCTCTATTCTGATGATTTGATTTTCTTAAGCCACGCCATAATTTCGACGGATTCTGGAAATAATAGATAATACTTATCTATTACTTCATTCATTTTGGCTTTATCGCCGTTTAACTCTAATATCTGAAGGTAAGTATCGACAAATTCGGGTTGGATAGATTTGGTATCCGCCAAACAAACTTCAATCGACTTAGTCGCCTCGTCGAGAGACTCTAATTCCTTGGCTCTGAATTTTTCCGTCGAGACGTAGGCGTAAAAATTGAGAATATACGGCTCCTCGGGGTATTTTGTTTTACCTTCCGTCAAAATTCTATAACCAAGCTCTTTATCGCCTATTTTATACAAAGCTTCGGCGTGATACAAGAAGTGGTAATTTTTAATTTTATCAGATTTGACAAGATTCTCCCATTGATACTTGATATCGTTAAGTTCGTATCCTGAATATAATTGAGATAAATATTTAAAAAAAAGCGCGTCGACGTAATTCTTATCTAGATTATAAGACTTTGTGAAAGATAAAAGCGCTTCTTTGTATTTATTAGTATTATATTGAGATAATCCTTTCTCAAACCACAATATCGCAAAACTTTTTGTTATCGCAAGACCTTTATCAATATATTCGTTTGCTTTGTCGTAAGCGCCTGTATTTCTATATATTCTCGACAAACCGGCGTAAACGACCGGATTATTGGCATTTTTCTTTAATATTTCTAGGAATAATTGCTCGCTCTCGACATATTTTTTTTCCTGTAAGAGCGCCCACCCCTTTAGTATCAACAGACTTTCGTCTCCGGGATAAATTTGAAGATTTTTCTCCAAAAGAGCGCCGGCTTCGCCCAGATTATCGTTTGCTATAAGATAGTGTATTAATCCCGCTTCCTTCTCGACGGCGTCCTGAGTTTTATCGTAAACTATCGGTTCGGTCGTAGTTTTGCAAGAAATAAAGGCGAAAATTACTATTAATAAAAACGCATTCCTCATATAAGAGTTTTTATAATATTTAGAAGCAAATATCAAGATAATTTACAGAATAATTCCATTCAAACGTTTTATGAAAAATCTCTAAGCGACTCGTCGATCCCTTTAAGTACTAGAAACCAAAAATTGAGCCCCGCTTCAAATTTGTCTTTTTCAAATTCGGCTATCCATTTATCCAACTCGGGATCCTCTTTTTTTTCAACGTCCTTTACTCTTTTTAAAAAGGTATAAACGAAGTCAAAATCCCGCTCCGATTCCCAAAAAACGCTCGCGTTCCTACTGTTTATACGGCTCGCCGTATAAGATACCGACGCGAGATATTTATCCTTCATTCCGTAAACCGACTCCATTATATCGGGTAGCATCTCTTCCGCCCAGCCTCTGTGAAATCTGCACACCCCGGCGTTATCAAGTATCAACTCGTTTTTCAATCTGTCGGCGCATAGACGCCCCAATTTTCGCGGTTCGACAAAATCGCCGCCGTAATACATATAATACTTGCCCATTATCGCCATAGGGGCTAACGCGCCGGGAGTCCAATACTGATTGGGGACCATCCACCCTTTTCTACCGAACGCCGTAAAAACCATTTTATCGACGATTTTTACCCCTTTTTCTCTATGTATCTTTCGCGCCCACTTGCGTATCCCTTCCGATAGATTTATTATCCCTTTTTTCTCCAGTATGGCGTCGATAAGCTCTATTCCCAAATCGGCATTTTTCATAGAGTCGTTTACTACGTCGAAGTTCTCAATATCAAACTTTGGTTTTCCGCTAACCCCCAGTTCCTCTTTTGTAAGAATATTTTCGTCTAACAACTCCATCATCCACGACAAAACGCCGCCGAGACTTATAGCGTCGAACCCGTTTGCGTCGCAGTAATGATTAAGCTTCTCCGCCGCCCTCTGATCGAAGACGCCGCATAGAGGCCCCATCGTTTGATACGGTTCGTAATCTTTCTTGTATTCGCCGTTCATCTTTTTGCACATAGCGGAGCAGGGCTCGCCGCAGTTATTCTGCTGTTTATTGGCGATAGTCTCTTCGTTAAACTGTTTCAAGTAATGAGCCGTTATTAACTTCTCATTCATAGACAGTCTTTCGTCTTCGGTATTGTAGATAGATTTATAGTTAAAAGCTATGATTTTACCTTTTAACGTCGCAAAATTTACCCCAAACGTGCCGCCAGTTCCGAATTTCGGATCAAATCTGTATTTTTTGGTGCTTTCAAAATCTTTTGCGACCAATTTCTGTTTGTATTTATTTTCAAACCATTCGTCGGCAACTTTTCTGTCTCTGAAGTCTTCGTCGATAAAAGTCCCGCCGTAGATAATGGCGACTATACCGCAATCTTTGTATAACTTAGTTCCAAAGCCGCCCCGTCCGGCCCAAGTGTCCGTATAGGTTATCTTTTTGTTGATAATAGGGACTGAACACACCCCGCCCATATCTGTCGAAGCCGACGCCGGACCGATAGCCAATATCCTCGGATCGTTTTCATATCTGGAACCGTATTTTTCATACATAAAGTCGGTAAGACTATATATCCCTTTTCTACCGGACGACCATATTTTCTTAACGTCGACCGGCTCTATTTCAACCTCGATCTCTTCGCCGTGAATTCTGTTTAGATACATTACCGACGGAACAGACGCTTTCCCGATAATACTCAGCATGTTTATACCGAGATTGTCAAATACAAGTCCCGCGCCCCCCATCGAGGAAATATAAAATCCTCTCCAACAAGGCGAATATCCTGAAAATATCAATCTGTTAGATCCGGGAAAAATAGACCCCGCAAAAAGTCCCGTTCCGATGTTCGTAGAACCGTAATTATCCGACAAATGCACGCCCAAATCAACCGGTCCGAAATAATCCCCTATCTTATATCTTTTTACTTTGTAAAATCCCGTCGAAGCGTCTAAAAAAAGAACCTTCTGATAACCGTCCACGTTTCCTCCCCATAATTTCCGTTAGTCTTCCAACTCTTTGTAAAAAAAGAACGCCTGTTTCAACTCCTGACCGTTCGGAAGTTCTTCAAAATCCGAAACCTTTTGATCGAGCTGGAGTTTATCGCACAGCTCTATAACTTTCTTTCTATTTTTATCCTGTATCGTTTTTTCGTCCACTAAAGTCATATATTTCAACAAAAACTTCATCAAATACGATATAGTAGTTTTGCTTTCATTCTCTTTATCTTTATAAATATATCTGTTCAATTTATTTGAAATAAGCCCTAATATATCGAAAACCCCTTTCTGATGTTCGGCGTTAAGTAAAACCGTCAGCCCTTCAAGAGTTTTCGCCACGATTTTAAAATTATCGGCTTTTTTTGTGTTCGAAATATTTTGAGCAAATTTAAAGAAATAATTTTTATCCGAAAATTTGTAAATCAGAACGTCGTATCCTATTAAAATGTTATCGACGTCGTACTTGTTGTTATCAAGCATTATTTTGTACAACAAAACGGATATTTCTTGTTCATATTCCGAAAAATCAATACTATCCCCTCTCAAACCTTCAAGAAGATCTCTGTCGTACTCGACGATATCGTAAATTTCGGCTTTTTCATAAAAAACGTCTCTTTTTGTCTCGATTGATTTTATCCACTGATCGTCGACCTTTATCTTTATATCCTCCGAATAAACGTAAACGGCGGCAAAAATTAAAATCGTCAACATAAATCTTTTCATAGGGCGCCTCCAAAAATAAGATAACTTTATTATACCATTTAAAAAAGGTATTTCAATTTTTTTTATAAAAAAACTACAATTTTTAATATATTTTTAAAAATTTTATATTTTTTAAAATATTTCAATAAATAAGGTTTTTCAAAAACTCCCGACAGCGAATTTAAAACTTATATATTCTTTCGTCAAAGTATAATACGC
>JAGOCL010000206.1 GCA_017998755.1 Spirochaetota bacterium
CGCTTATACCAAGAATATTTTTATCGTATTTTTTGTTGTATGCCGATATAAAATAATTTGCTATATCGATTATATCTTCGCGTCTTTCCCGTAAGGGCGGAAGAGTTATCGGTATAACGTTAAGGCGGTAATACAGGTCTTCGCGGAATTTGCCGTGGGCTACCATCGACATTAAATCCCTGTTAGTAGCGGCGATAATCCGGACGTCGGCAAAGATAGATTCTGTCGATCCAAGCGGTTCGTACGATTTATATTGCAGAAAACGAAGAAGTTTAGGTTGTATAGACTGAGGCATTTCGCCGATCTCGTCGAGAAATAAAAAACCGTTATTCGCCGCGCCAATTTTACCGATATAATCGCTTGTCGCGTCTGTAAAAGCCCCTTTTTTATGGCCAAATAGTTCGTTTTCAAGAAGAGTTTCCGGGATAGACGCGCAATTAATAGATACGAAAGGTTGACTCTTTCTATCGCTTTTTTTATGAATAATATTGGCGACGAGCTCTTTTCCGGTACCGCTCTCCCCGGTAATCAAAACCGTCGCCGGAGTCTTGGAAACTCTCTCTACTATTTCAAATACGCTTTTTAACTTTGAACTCTTACCGATAACTATAAAATTATCTTCCATGTTTAAAATTATTTATCGCTTTTCTTTGATTCGAGCATGTCTCCCAAAGTGTATTTACCGTCTGCTGTATCGTCGTGAAGGTAAGCTTCAACTTTTGATTTTTCTTCTTTCTTTAAAAGTTCTTTTACAGAGAGTTTGACGATTTTTTTCTGCGGATCTAGTTCGATAATCAGAGCTTTAACGCTTTCGCCTACTTTAAAATCAAATTTAAAATTAGACTTAATTTCATCAATCTTACCGATGCCAAGTTGAGAAATTGGTATCAATGAGTCGACATTTTCTACAATAGATACGGTTATCCCTTTAGATTCGTCGGCTTCAATAATCTTGACGTCTATTACGTCTCCTTTATTATACGTATCTTTGATTGTTTGCCATGGGTCGCCGGTTAATTGTTTAACGCCGATTTTAATTTTATTTTTATCCGCGTCGCACTGTATAACTACTCCTTCTATAACGTCGGAAACTTTATATATTTCGTGAAGGTTTTTAACAGGCTCCGTCCAAGAGATATCTTCAATGTGTAGCAGAGCGTCGATTCCCTCTTCAAGTTCGACGAAAAGACCAAACGAAACTATATTTTTCACGACGCCGGATACTTTTGATCCGACTTTGTATTTTTGAGCCGCTTTATCCCAAGGATTTTCTAAAAGGTGTTTTAGACTTAAATTTACTCTATGGTTTTCTTCGTCGATATTAATTATCTTAACCTCGACCTTCTGGCCTTTTTCAAGAAGTTCTTGAGGATTTTTTATATTTTTTGTCCACGACATATCCGAAATGTGGAGAAGGCCTTCAAGACCGTCGATAATATTTACAAAAGCTCCGTAAGTAGTCATTGACACTACCGATCCTACAATTACGTCGTCGACTTTATATTTTTCAACAAATTTGTCCCACGGAGACTCTTCGGTTTGTTTTAATCCTACCGATACTTTACCGGTTGTTTTATTTACTTTAAGTATCATTACTTTGATTTTATCGCCGATTTTGAGAGCGTCTTCAACTTTTTCGATTCGAGCCCATGAAATATCTCTGATATGGAGAAGGGCTTCGATACCTCCGACGTCTACAAAGGCGCCGAAATCCGTGATATTTTTTACTACTCCGTCGACTATTTCCCCTTCGACTTTATCGTCGAGGAATTCCCTTCTAAGTATATTTTTTTCTTGATACATATACTTTCGTCTATTGCCCATAAAATCTTCTGTTTCTCTGTTTTTGTTAAACTTATTTTTTGGGCGATCGTTTCCTCCCTCGTTTTGAAAAATCTTCTCAACGTAAAAGGTAACGGTTTTACCAATAAAAGAATTTGGATCTTCAACCCTATCGACGTCGAATAATGAAAATGGTATCATTCCTGTAAGAGACTTGTATTTTACGTTAAATCCGTTTTTTTTGACGCCCGTTACAACCCCTTCGATATAAGTTTTATCTTTCATCACGTCGACTACTTCTTGCTTTTGAAGAATCGCTTCGGCCTTCTTCTTTGACACAACGGGATCGCCGTTTTTACCTTCAGCCCAAACGAGGTACACTACTACGGTATCGCCTAATTTAGGAGCTTCGGAAAACTCGCTTAACGGAACTTTGGCTTCGGATTTATACCCAAAATCGAGAAAAACCGTATCAGAGCTTATCTGAACAACGTTAGCTTTGATTAGCGTATTCTCTTCAATATCCTTAAAACTTTCATTGTAGGCTTTAACAAAGTCTAATTGATCGCTGTTAGTCTCAATACTCATTTCTTTCTCCATTATTTAATCTTTTTTAAAATTTCTTCAACAACTTCATCAATAGATAAATCCGTTGTATCTATATAAATTGCTCCATCGGCAATTTTTAGCGCTCCAAAAGGCTTGTTCTTATCGTTAAGATCCCTTTTTTCAATCGAAGCCTTGATCTCTTGTAAGGACATACCGCCGTTTTGTTCGTTATATCTTCTTTGGGCTCTTTCCATAACCGACGCGTCCAGATAAAACTTGTACTTTGCGTCGGGGAATACCACAGTTCCGATATCTCTACCGTCCATTATAACAGATTTAGAACCCGAATATTCGTTAAGAAATCTGTTGACTCTTTTTCTGACGGTTATGTTTGACGACACGGGAGACACAAGTTCGGTAACCTCTCTACTCCTGATATACCCGGTCATATCGGTATCGTCGATAAAAATATGTCCGTTTATAAGAGCAATAGAAATTCTACTCATAAGATTTTCTATTTCATCATAATTATCTATTTTTATATTACTGTCAAGCATTTTTTTTGTAATAGCGCGATAAATAGCTCCGGAATCGACGTATTCAATCTTTAGTTTCTCCGAGATTATTTTTGCTATCGAACTTTTACCCGCGCCGGCCGGACCGTCAATCGCTATTTTAAATATTTCCATATAAATACCTCTCTAACTCAACTTTAGACATATACTTAAATTCTCCGGTTGGTAATTTCAATGCGTCCAGACTCATTTTGCCGATTTTATCTCTTAATAACCGCTTTATTTCCAGCCCGAAGAATTTATAAACTTCGCGGATCTCTCTTTTTTTCCCTTCGCCGAGCGTTATTCTCAAAACGTTAGAATCGCCGGTCTTAACGATATTCGACGCTTTATAAGTAATATCGCCAATTTTCACGCCGTTTATAAAACTTTTTATCATATTCGCCGGCGGTTTTTTATCGGACTCGACAATATACTCCTTCTTCACGCCTTTGGAAGGATGAAGTATGTTGTTTGCAAAATCGCCGTCGTTTGTCAAAATGATCAACCCTTCGGACATGTAATCGAGTCTGCCGACGGTAAATATCTTTTTGTCCTCCCCGATAATATCGTAAACGCTTTTTCTGTTAAATTGAGCGTCTCTCGAACATATATAATTTGTCGGTTTGTTTAGAACGATATAAACTTTTTCTACTCTCTGTAAAATCTTACCGTCGTATTCCACAATATCGTCGTCGCCGACTTTGACGCCAAGTTTATCGGCGATTATTCCGTTGACTTTTACTTTTCCGGAAATAATCAGTTCTTCGGCTTTTCTTCTAGACGCAACCCCTCGATCAGATAGGAATTTTTGCAAACGAATATTATCATTCATCGTCTGAGTACTCGTCGCTTTTCAATTCATTAATTTCCGGTAGATCTTTAATAGACTTTAGATTGAAATATTTTAGAAACTCTTTCGTTGTGCCGTAAAGAAGAGGTTTGCCGAACGCTTCTTTTCTACCTACGATTTCTATAAGCCCTTTTTCGATCAGATTTCTTACTTGATTATCCGCCGAAACGCCTCTGATAGCTTCGATCTCCCCTTTTGTAATAGGTTGTTTATAAGCGATTATCGATAAAACTGTCAAGGCCGATTGCGATAGCTTGGATTTACCTCTTATATTGTAGATATCTCTTATTTCCGGGAAAATATCCTTCTTTATTTGAAATGTGAAGCCGCCCGCAACCTCGGCGATGTTTATACCGTGAAGGGCCTTCTGATAATCTAAATTTAATTCGTTGACAATATCGAGAATTTTGTCCTTATCCAGATTGGTAATACGCATTAGTTTTTCGTAAGAAACCCCTTCGGTCTCGTAAAACAATATCGCCTCGATTAGACTCGTGAATTTATCGCCGCCCATAATCCTGCCTAAAAAAAATTTCTGATATATTATCAAAAATAATAAAAAACGCAAATTTAATATGAATAATTTTTTTTCCACACAAGCGACGATTATATTAGTATATTCAAAACGGGAATTCCCGTTTTGATATCAGAGCTCGACAATTGTTTATTTTAAATTTTGACATCGTTATTTTATTCTGTTATAAAATATCCAATGAAGATAGAAAATTTTATAGCATTCAGATATATTATTCAGAACAGGAAAAATAAGGAGATATCTTCTTCTTCCGTCGTCGTATGCGCGGCGATTGCCAGCGCAATAATTTTTTTTATTGCGGCGGTATCGATAATGAACGGCTATATTCAGGGAAGGATGCAGATTCAATTTGAAGTTACGTCGTTTCATTTGGCGTATTTCGATATAAACGAAAAACGCGATGCAGGTTTTATTGTTGAGAAATTGATTGGAGATAAAGACGTTAAAAGCGTTTTTATATACCGCGAAACCAAGGCGTTATTATCGGCTAACGGAATAAACAGCGGATTGGCTTATTTTAGAGCGGTTCCAAGGGGTATTTTCTCTTACGACGAGGGATTCGCGAATTATCTAAGGATAGAGAACGGAAATACGGAAATCGGCGATAATGAGATAGTTCTTTCGAAAAAGACGGCGAGTAAGTTGAAAGTATCGACGGGGGAGTATATTTACCTGACGGCGATGGCGCTTGAAGATAAATCTAAGATCAAATTCAAGCGGCTGAAGGTTGTCGATCTGTTTTCAACCGGATTTATCGAACTCGACGAACAGATGTCTTATATCAATCTTGAGACTTGCGAAGATATATTTGGAAAAGACGTTACCTATTCTGTCGCGGTGAAATTGAACGATTATAAAGATACGCTTGGTTTTGCCCGGAATCATAAGTTTAACTCGTTTTCTTATCAATCAACGTGGATTGAGGAGAATTTCAACGAATTTACCGCATTAAAGTTCGAGAAAAACGTTATAGCGTTTATAGTGCTTTTAGTCGTTATCGTCGCGGCTCTGAACGTTCTGACCGCCATACATATAACCGTTCTTGAAAAAATCAAAGACGTTGGGATATTGAAAGCGACGGGCTACT
>JAGOCL010000207.1 GCA_017998755.1 Spirochaetota bacterium
TTAAATTTACCTAATATAAAATATAACACAAATAAAAAAAAATAAAAGATAAATATGAATAAATTTTCAAAAAAGTCATAAATTTTATTAAATACAATAACTACAATTATAATTCACGATGTTATGATAACTGATGGTACTAATAATAGCAATAAAGAGCCAAAAAACGTTATAAAACGTCGTAATAATCATATAAAGTTGCATAAAAGTCTTAAATAAAAGAATAAATAACATAATAGATACAATTATAGATAAAATAAAAATCAAATCTATATTATATATATGTAGTATATATAAACAAAAATAATAAAAATCTAATAAATATGAATTTTAATTATTACTGAATTTTAATTATCTTTATTAAATATTTGTCGGTTTAGATAGATTTATTTTACTAAATAGAAAATAAAAAAAAGAGTAAAAATTTTGACAATCCGCGAGTATTTAAGTATCATAAAAATAATGGAAACAAAAAAAACAAAACTAATTTTAATATCCCACAGATTGCCGGTAACTATTGAGAAAAAAAACGGAGTTTGGGCGTTTAAGCAGAGCGTCGGCGGTTTGGCGACGGGGCTATCTTCCTTTTCCGATAAGAACGATTTTATGTGGCTGGGATTTTGCGGGATAACAAGCGAGTCTATATCCGATGAAGAAAAAGAGGATATAAAAGAGAAATTAATCCGCGATTACAACTACTATCCGGTTTTTTTATCGGCGGACGAGTTGAAATTCTATTATGATAATTTTAGCAACAAAACTCTATGGCCCCTGTTTCATTATTTTCAAGCAAAAATGCGTTTCGACGAAGAGTCTTGGAGAGTTTATCGGGAAGTAAACGCTAAATTTTTCGAAGTTGCTCTAAAAATATCAAATCCCGGCGATACGTTTTGGATACACGACTATCATCTTTTTATATTGCCGAAGTTGATAAAAGATAGTTATCCGACGTCTCGAATCGGTTTTTTTCTTCATATTCCGTTTCCTTCGTTTGAGATTTTTCGCCTTCTGCCTTGTAGAAACGAGATCCTCGATGGATTACTCGGAGCCGATTTGATCGGTTTTCATACGTTTAGTTACGAACGGCATTTTTTAAGTAGCGTTTTGAGAATCTCCGGCTATGAGAATAATTTTGGCAATATTGTAATTAATAACAGGAATGTTAAAGCGGACGTTTTCCCGATGGGGATTGATTTTGATAAATATAACGATAGTTTTAATAAAATCAAAGTAAAAAACGAGATAAAAGAGATAACGAAAAAGACAAAAAATCATAAAATTATTTTATCTATAGACCGGCTCGATTATACAAAGGGGATAGTTAATAGACTTGAAGCGTTCGACTATTTCTTGGCAAAATATCCCGAATATATAGATAAAGTAACATTGATAATGATAGCAGTTCCGACTAGAGATAAAATAGAGAGTTATAAAGAATTAAAAAATCAAGTAGATCAGATCGTCGGAAGGATCAACGGCAAGTACTCGTCTATCGGTTGGAATCCTATATGGTATATCTATTCCTCTTTACCGTTTCATACTTTGACGGCTCTGTATAACCTCGCCGATATTACTCTTCTTACTCCACTGCGCGACGGTATGAATCTAGTGGCAAAAGAGTACCTCGCGGCTAAAAATAACAAAAACGGCGTTCTTATATTAAGCGAAATGACCGGCGCGTCGGAGGAGCTTGGCGAAGCTATTATCGTCAATCCGTATAACATCGCTCAAATTGCCGACGCGCTACAATCCGCCTTGTCTATGTCTCAAAGCGAACAGAGCGAAAAACTAAAGATCATGCGCGAGAGGATAAAGCGTAACGACGTTTTTAAGTGGGCGAGCGACTTTATAGAAAAACTTAACGAAGTAAAACTGTATAAAGACGAGTACGTCGATAAAAGTCTTAATGAAGAAAGTTATAAAAAAATATTAAGCGATTTTAAAAAAAGCCAAAAGAGACTTTTTTTGTTGGACTACGACGGCACTCTTACTCCCATCAAGCAGAAACCTGAAGACGCTAAGCCGGACAAAGAGCTAAAGACTATTCTTCAAGAGTTGATAAAAGACGAGAATAACAAAGTAGTAATTATCAGCGGAAGAGAAAGGGGGAGTTTGGAACAATGGTTTTCGGATATGGATATAAATCTTGTTTGCGAGCATGGAATTTGGATCAAAGAAGCCGGCGACGGTTGGAAAAATCTATTTACCATAGACAACGGCTGGAAGGATAACATAAAGCCCCTGTTGCAGTTATACGTTGATAGAACTCCCGGATCTTTTATCGAAGAGAAAGATTATTCGCTTGCGTGGCACTATAGGAAATCGGATCCCGAATACGCCAAAATGCAGAAAAACGAATTGAGGGACAATCTTATGATAGTCGTAGCAAATTTGAATCTAGGCATTATGGAAGGTAAAAAGGTGCTGGAAATAAAGAATCTTGAAGTAAATAAAGGCAAAGCGGTTAATTACATTATGAACAAAGAGTCGTTTGATTTTATATTGGCTATGGGAGACGACGTTACCGACGAAGATATTTTTAAAGCTTTGCCCAATTCGGCCGTTACCATAAAAGTAAATTCGGCGGATACGTTCGCCAAATATGTCTTAAAATCCTCCGTCGATGTAAGGGCTTTGCTAAAAAAGATATCCGGAGAAGAAAATGAGTAATTTATGGTATAAAAACGCGATTTTCTACGAACTCAATATAAAGTCGTTTCAAGATTCGAACGCCGACGGCATTGGGGATTTTAAGGGATTGACGAAAAGACTACCGTATATAAAGGAGCTTGGAGTCGATTGTATATGGCTCTTGCCTATGTATCCCAGTCCGGGAAAAGACGACGGATACGATATAATGGACTACTGCGCTATCAACCCCGACTACGGAACGATGGAAGATTTTGTCGAATTCATCAACGAAGCGCATAGGTTGAATTTGAAAGTTCTCGGCGAGCTTGTTCTTAATCACACTTCCGATCGGCACCAATGGTTTATCGAAGCTAAAAAGAGCGAGCCGAATAAATACCGAGATTATTACGTATGGTCGGATACTCCCAAAAAGTATTCGGACGCAAGGATTATTTTTACGGACTCGGAGATATCCAACTGGACGTGGAATAACGAATGTAAAAAGTATTATTGGCATAGGTTTTTTCATCATCAACCGGATCTGAATTTTGACAATCCTCTCGTTCGCGAAGAGATGATTAATATTGTGAAATTCTGGTTTGATCTCGGACTCGACGGCTTTAGAGCGGACGCAGTACCGTATCTCTTCGAACGCGAGGGCACAAACTGTGAAAATCTGCCAGAAACGCACGAATTTATAAAATATTTGAGGAAATTCATAGACGACAATTACCCCGATAAGATACTTCTTGCAGAAGCGAACCAGTGGCCAGAAGACCTTCTCGTCTATTTTGGGGAGGGAGACGAGTTTCACATGGCGTTTAATTTCCCTTTGATGCCCAGGATGTTTATGGCGGTAAAACAGGAGCATCACGGACCGATTGTAGACATTATGAAGAGACTGCCCGATATTCCGTCAACCTGTCAATGGGCGATATTTCTCCGCAATCACGACGAACTCACGCTTGAGATGTGCACCGACGAAGAGCGGGACTATATGTTCAAAGAGTACGCCAAAGACAAGCAGATGAAGATAAACGTCGGCATAAGAAGGCGTCTTGCTCCCCTGTTGGAAAACAGCTATCGAAAAATGGAGCTTTTAAATACGATTTTATTTACGCTTCCCGGAACGCCGGTAATTTATTACGGGGACGAGATCGGAATGGGGGATAATATCTATCTCGGCGACAGAAACGGCGTTCGGACGCCGATGCACTGGGATCAAAACAAAAACGCCGGTTTCTCCGGTTGCGCGCCTTCGCGGTTACACGCTCCGATTATTGCCGATCCGGAATACAATTACAATACCATAAACGTAGAGTCGCAAAAAAACAATCCTAACTCTATCTTAAATTTTATGAAAAACCTGATTTCCGTAAGGAAAAAGTATAAGATTTTCGGATACGCCGATTTAGCGTTTATTTATCCTGAAAACAAGAAAATATTGGCGTTTTTGAGAGAATACGACGGCGAGATAATACTTTGCGTCTTCAATCTCTCCGGCAAATCGCAACCGGTGGAGATGGATCTTTCAACGTATAAAGATAAAACGCCTTTAGAGATTCTCGGCGATACAGAATTTCCCAAAATCGGAGAACTGCCGTATTTTTTGACCTTATCCCCTTACGGATACTATCTGTTTTATTTGAAGTCGTAATCAATTTTAAAAAAGGATAAAGTTACTCTACAACAAATTTTCCAATTTCTTTTAATAATGCTTCAATGCTTGATTTGTTTTGTTCGCTCATATCGTTTACTATATTAACCGAACTTGCAATCTGTTCTGTTCCGCTTGCCATCTCGTTCATTCTGTTAGTTATTTCCTGCGTTATAACAGATAGGTTTTGAGTTTCGGTTATAATTTGTTTGCTTCCGGCCAGTATTTCATGAGAGCCGTATATAACCTCTTGAGTTATATTGTTTAGATCTCCAACTGATTCAAGCGCTCGTCTGCTTCCGAGATTTTGTTCGTCCATAGCGGCTTTGATAGAATTCTCTTGATCGATTACGGTCTGAATTTCGGATTGAATAATATTAAATTTATTAAGCGCGTCTCCGGTGGAACGGACAATGGTTTCAATAGAGGTTTTTATTTTATTTAGTACGGAAGAAACGGTTTTGGCTTGTAATCCGGAGGATTCGGCTAGTTTTCTAACTTCGTCTGCTACGACGGCAAAACCTTTCCCATACTCGCCCGCATGAGCCGCCTCAATTGCGGCGTTCATAGCAAGAAGATTTGTCTGGCTTGCTATATTTTGAATTACTTTGCTTATTTCTAAAAGCCCCTCGGATTCTTTTGAAACTTCTTTTATATCTACGGCAATTTTATTGAGATCATTTTTTCCAGACTCAGACGATTCTGATAATTTTTGAATAGCGTTTGAGTTCTTTATCAAAGATTGAGATACGTTAGATATGCTTTTTAATAATTCTTCTACTGCGGCAGAGGATTCCGATACATTTTTTGACTGGCTTTCGATAAGTCGGTTCAGTTTTTCTATTCCGTTTGTTATCTGTTGCATAGTCGCGCCGGTTTCAACTACGCTTGCGGATTGATTTATCGTTTGATCTTTAATAATCTGGAGATTTGAGTTGATAAGTTTGATCGCCGCCGCAGTTTCAATCATGTTAGAAGAGAGACTGTCTCCCGCATCCGATAATTGGGACGATCTGTTAATAATCGATTTTAGTAAATCCCTCAAATTCATAGTCATTTCGTTA
>JAGOCL010000208.1 GCA_017998755.1 Spirochaetota bacterium
TTTTAAGATACGCTCCGTCTGAAAGCGGCGAATGGAAACTTTTTCTGCCCTACGATAAGATTCCAAAAAGATTAATAACTTCCGTAATCAAAGCCGAGGACAAAAGATTTTATTGGCACTTTGGTTTTGATTTATTCTCGATTATTCGAAGTTTATCGCAAAATATTAAAGAAAAGAAAATCGTTTCGGGCTCCTCCACCTTGACTATGCAGTTGGCTCGAATTTTGTATCCGCATAAAACGGGAATTCCCGGAAAAATATACGAGATTCTACGGGCTACGCAGATAGAAATAAAAAAGAGTAAAAAATGGATACTTGAGAAATATATTAATAACGTTCCTTTCGGTTATAACTCCGCCGGCTTTCCGGCCGCATCTTATTGTTATTACGATAAATCTATAAGCGAACTTTCTGAAGAAGAGATCGCGGTTCTCTGTATCATCCCCAGAGCCCCCACTAAGTATAATCCTTTTAAAAATAAAGAAGTCGTTTTCAACGCCGCAAAAAGATTTCTAATGAACTCCGACGGTAAAATCAACGAAGATAATCTTAACGCCGCTCTAAACGGAGTCAAAGAAAGAACAAGGAAATTTGACTCTCCGCATTTCATAAATATGTTGCAAAACGAATTAAAAACTAAATTCAACAAAGACGTTTATAAAAAAACGGTCGAAATTAAAACTACGATAGACGACCGTTTACAAAAAACGGCGGAAAATATTGTCGAATCGCTAGTCGATAAATACAAAAATAACAGATTGACAAACGCTTCGGTAATTGTATTAGATAATAAATCCGGAGAAATTCTCGCGTACATCGGCAGTAAAGATTTTTTTCAGGAAGATATAAGCGGGCAAATCGACGGAACAAAAATTAAAAATCAACCGGGCTCCACGCTCAAACCGTTTTTGTACGCGCTCGCTTTGGAAAACGGATTTACGCCGGCGACTATACTTCCCGATTTTGAATTAAATCTTGGCGGCGAAGAAAATTATAAACCAAAAAACTACAACCTTCGGACTAACGGACCGGTAAGGTTTAGAGTAGCTCTCGCCTCGTCGTTAAATATCCCCGCCGTATATCTCCTTAACAGATTGGGCGTAAAGAATTTTATTAACCATCTTTTATCGTTAAATTTTATATCGATTATAGAAAATAAAGACGATTATCCGGGAATAGGACTTGCTCTTGGCAACAGCGAAGTAAAATTATCCGAGTTGGCCGACGCCTATTCGGTATTTGGCAGAAACGGAGTATTCAAGAAATCTATCGGATTTAAAGAAATAAAAACGCTCGATTCCGATTTTGTTAAATTCGATCCTGAAGTCCACATTCAAAAGAAATTAGCCGAAGAATATAAACCTAATCAAATATACGATAAAAAAACTGTCTTTATTATTTTTGATATTTTATCGGACAACAAATCAAGATCGTTAGGTTTTGGCTCTAGCCAATTTTTCATAGACAAAAAAGTAGCCGTTAAAACCGGAACTTCAAACCAGTTTGGCAATATCTGGGCGATATGCTTATCGAAAGAGTTTACCGTCGCCGTATGGGGAGGAAATTTTAACGGAAATACCGTACGCGGAGTTCCGGGAGCGTCGCTACCTCTAGAAATTGCGTCAAAAATCATCGACATTCTCCCTATACAAAAAAATGAAATTCTGCCCCCTTCGGAACTGACTGAGATACGTATATGCTCTCTATCCGGAATGAAACCCAACCCAAACTGCAATTCGTTAACGACCGAATATTTCGATAAAAAAATATCCGGCAATATTCCGACATGTTCGTACCACAAGGTTAGTAAAAATAACGACGCATATGTGTCATATCCCGTTGAATTTGTCCATTGGGCTAAGGCTAGAGGTCTTCTTAGCGTATATCAAGAGAGCGAAATAGAGAATTCCGCCCCTATTATACTATTTCCGACCGACGGATCGGTATTCTTCTACGACCCGGGAGAAAACGCGTCAAAACAAGGATTAACTATAACAATCGCTTGCAAAAACGGAGCTAAACCGATATACTATTCGCTAAATAACGGCGATATTACCCGCCTCGACTACCCGTATAAAAAATTTATTCAATTATCAAAAAACGAATATCGATTACAAATATACGATAACGATAAAAAGTTGGCCGAAACAGTTAATTTTAGCGTGAAGTAAAAACCATTTAAGAGGAAATAATGAATTTTAAACTTAAACAGACTAATCTATTATTAATCATCTCTATTATTCTGCTATTATCGCTGGTTTTTTTTAATATTTACGTTTTATTGGAGTTCAAACGTTTCAGAAACGAAGCGAATATCATAAACTCCGCCGGAAAAATCAGGGGTAATATCCAGCGCGTCGTAAGAAAAGAGCTCTCCGGCGAAAATCCGGAAGACGGGATTAAAATTGTCGAAGAATTCTTCGACAACTTTAGAAATAAAAAGCCCGGTTATGAAGTAACTGAAAGAGAAAATGTCTTTTACAAAGAACTGGATAATTTCTCAAACGAATGGAACAATCTTCTCAATTTTATTGAAGAGTATCGAAAAAACGGGTCTGAAACGGCTAAAATTAATTTTTTAGAAAAGAGCGAAATATGTTGGACGCTCTCGAACAAACTCGTATTATTGACTCAGGTTTCGTACGAAGACAAGCTCTCTTTCTTCAATATCGTTTTCATCGCCAACGCCGTTTTTATGATCGGAATATTTCTGATAATAATGATAACGAGAAATCATATACAGCTTAAGCTAGAAAAAATGGCTAATTACGACGGACTCACAAACGTACGAAACAGATACGCTTATAATGAAACGATGAAAAACGAGCTTTATAAAAGAGATAGGTACGGAGAAAAACTCTCTCTTATCATCTTTGACATTGATCATTTCAAATTAATAAACGATAATCACGGCCATAAAACAGGCGACGCGATCCTGAAAAAAATAGCCGAATTAGCGGGCTCGGTATTAAGAAAAAGCGATCTGTTGTTTAGAGTCGGGGGCGAAGAATTTTGCATTATACTCTCAAACTCAACTTTGGAAGCGGGAATTATCGCGGCTGAAAAAGTCAGGAAAACCGTGGAAAATCACGAATTTATTCATAATGAGAAGGTAACTGTCAGTTTTGGAGTAGCCGAGCCGCTTGATAACGAAAATTCCGATTCGCTTTTTAAAAGAGCCGATAATTGCTTATATTCTGCAAAAAATAACGGAAGAAATCAGGTATGGGCTTCCAAAACAGCCGATGAATGCTACCGCGCAGATTAATGAGCTTAATGCAAAGTTATTTCCTCCGGTTGAGTATATTCAGCTCTTTTTACTATATGTATATCGCCGAATATCTTGTGTTGCTTTACAGCGATAGCGCCCTTTTTGACAAGTTCGAGAATAGCAAGAAAAGAGCAAACTATCTCAAGTTTAGACATTTTTTCATTTATCAATTCAAAGTAATCAAAACTCTCTTTGTATTTAAGTTTGTCTATTATTCGTATTATTTTATCTTCAACGGTAAATTCTAAAAGAGTAACCTCCATACTAGAATCTTCCGTATTAGTATTTAGCGCTTTGGCGAAGGCGGTAATCAGATCTATAACGGTAAGCGATCTCCAATTAGACTCGTTGTCTTCATCTACGTCGAATAGCATCGGTTCGTCGTTTTTACGTACGGACAAAACTGATTCGTCGTCTATCGAATCGAGAAGCCCCGCGGCGATTTTATATTTTTGATATTCAAGTAGTTTTGCGATCAACTGAGCTCTCGGATCGTCCTCGTCTTCTTCGTAATCTACTTCAATCGGCAACATAGACCTTGATTTTATTAATATCAGAGTGGCCGCCATATCTATAAATTCGGACATATTATCAAGATCGTATTCGATCAACAACTCCATATAATCAAGATATTGTTTTGTTATGTCTGAGATATTAATATCGTATATATTAATTTCTGAAGTCTTTACCAGATCGAGAAGAAGATCCAGCGGTCCTTCAAATTCTTTGATTTTTACCTGATAACTGTTTTTAGTTTTCTGAAAAAGATTTACTTGCGAATCCATATATCGGCTCTCCAACAATATTAACCTGCTGATTAATATTTTCGGATACGGCGCGTAATAACTTATTTTTTAATTCGCTATATTTTTCAACATTTTCAATTAATTCCAATAAAGGGATCGTAACAAAATTTCTTTTCAAATAACTTGCATGCGGTACGGTTAGTTTGGGGCTTTTTATATTTACGCTTTCAATAAATATTATATCTATATCTATAGTTCTGGGGCCTTTGGGACGTAAAGGATTCTTCTGCCTCCCTATCTTATCCTCGATGTTTTTAACTATTTCCAAGATCGTATAAGGATAGTCTATATCTACCGCGTACCGGCAACAAATATTAAGAAAATCGCTTTGCGCCAAATCGTCGACGGGCGACGAACAATACAGAGAACTTGAACTTATAAATTTAAAGTTTTTATTTAACTCGCTAAGAGCCGTTTGCAAATACCTCTCTCTCGGTTCGATATTTGAACCGAGAGAGAAAAATACGTCCTTCATATCTAATTTATATCAAATCTTTTTGAGAATTGTTTTTTGATCCGTCCTTTCCGTCTTTAGACTCTTCTTCTTTCGGGGCGAGGGCTACTCTTATCTTTTCTTCGATTTCTTTTGCAATCTTAGGGTTTTCAACAAAATATTGCTTTACGTTATCTCTGCCCTGTCCGATTTTAGCGTCGCCGTAGGCGTACCACGATCCCGATTTCTGAATAAGATTATACTTTAGCGCCGCGTCGAGTAAAGACCCCTCTTTAGACAGACCTACTCCGTATGAAATCTCCAATTCGACCTCTCTGAAAGGAGGAGCGAGTTTATTTTTAACAACCTTTACTCTTACTTTGTTGCCGACCGGTTCGGTTCCGTTTGTGATAGTCTCGATTCTTCTGATATCCAGTCGCATAGACGCGTAAAATTTCAGAGCGTTGCCTCCGGTAGTAGTTTCGGGATTTCCAAACATTACGCCGATTTTCATTCTTAACTGATTTATAAAAACAATGCAACAATTTGACTTTGATACTACCGCGGTCAACTTCCTAAGCGCTTGACTCATCAACCGCGCCTGAAGCCCCATGTGACTGTCGCCCATATCCCCTTCTATCTCCGCTCGCGGCGTTAGAGCCGCTACAGAATCGACTACGATTATGTCAACCGCGCCGCTTCGCACTAAGTGTTCTACAATTTCAAGCGCTTGTTCGCCGGTATCGGGTTGCGAGATGTAAAGTTCGCCGATATTTACCCCCAGAGCTTTAGCG
>JAGOCL010000209.1 GCA_017998755.1 Spirochaetota bacterium
TAATATATACCGTCATGGTTAATATTCCAAATGCCGGCGGATTCGACGGTTTTTCGGGTATTCCTAGAATGTGGCTTTTCGACGAAAATTTTACAAAAAATATTTTAGGGATAAACAAATACTTAAACGGATATATAATAGTATACTCTATTTTGATAATACTGTTTTGGATATCTTTCAATCTTTACCGATCAAAAATCGGCAGGGCTTTCAAAGCCATACATACTTCGGAAATCGCGGCGGCTTCTTTAGGAATTGACGTAACAAATTACAAGATCCTCGTATTTACAATAAGCGGATTTTACGCGTCGATCGCCGGAGTACTATTCGCTCATTTTTATTGCGGATTATCTCCGAGCGATTTTAGCGTAGTCAAATCTATAACGTTAGTCACTATGACAGTTCTCGGCGGAACTTCGTCTATATGGGGGGCTTTAATCGGAACGGCCTTTATTACTTTTATTACTTATATACTTGAATATTTTCAGGACTTTGCCGGAAAAGCCGGAGTTCATATAAATCTTATGGATTATAATATACTGACTTACGGAGGAATATTTTTAATAATATTAATTTTTCTTCCGGACGGAATTACAGGTCTAAAAGATAAGATTAAAAATTTTTGGAGCGTGAAATTTGCTAAAAGTAAATAATATAGATAAAAACTTTGGAGGAATTCGGGCTATAAAAAGCTTATCTTTCAACGTTGAAAAAAATATTATAACTTCGGTAATCGGTCCAAACGGGGCGGGTAAAACTACAGTTTTTAATCTCCTAACGGGCGTATTTAGTATCGACTCCGGCAGTATTATGTTTTTTGACAAAGATATCGGAACGCAAAAAACTCATAAAATAGCCCAAATGGGGATAACTAGGACTTTTCAAAATTTACAAATATTTTCTAACATGACTGTTATGGAAAATGTAATAACCGGATTTCATTTAGTATCAAATCAGAATTTTCTACAATCTTTACTAAGATTAAATACTCGCGACGAGAAAAAACTAAAAGACAAAGCTCTTGAATATCTGGATATTCTAAACCTTACAAAATACGCTAACTCAAGCGCAAAGTCTCTCCCGTTCGGCTTGCAAAGGCAAATAGAAATTGTAAGAGCTATAGCGTCAAATCCAAAATTATTGCTTCTCGACGAACCGGCCGCAGGATTAAATCCTTATGAAACAACAGAACTGGCGGATAATATTGTGAAAATTCTAAAACTTGGTATAACAATTTTATTGATCGAACACGATATGAATTTTGTTATGAGTTTATCTGATAAAATTGTGGTATTAAATTTTGGAGAAAAAATAGCCGAAGGAACGCCTTCAGAAATTCAAAATAATCAAAAAGTTATATCCGCTTATCTTGGAGAGTAGTATGCTGAAAATAAGAAACCTAACGGTTAGACACAACCAGATAACGGCGGTAAACTCGGCAAGTCTTCATATAAATAAAAATGAAATGGTTACGCTTATAGGAAGTAACGGCGCCGGTAAAACTTCGCTGTTAGAAGCTATAGCGGGCTTAAATCCAAATAAAGAAGGCGAAGTAATATATCAGAATGAAAATATTGCTAAATACAATTCGGATCGTATCGTTTCCGAAGGGATATCTTTAGTCCCCGAAGGGCGACAAATATTCGGCTCTATGTCGGTAATGGACAATCTCTTGCTAGGCGGCTATAGTCGACTAAAGAAAGAAAAAAGAGAATCGTTAAATTTTGACTTTGTACTCGATATGTTCCCCGTTTTAAAAGAGCGAATCAAGCAACCGGCCGGCTCTTTATCCGGGGGCGAACAACAAATGTTGGCGATAGCGAGAGCTATAATGTCAAAACCTAAAGTGTTACTGCTTGACGAACCTTCAACGGGGCTTGCTCCGATAATTATTAAACAGATATTTCAAACGCTAAAAAAATTGAAAGACGAATCCGGCTTAAGCATACTTTTAGTCGAACAAAACGCCAAATTATCTTTGGAGTTTTCCGACAGAGGATACGCCCTTGAAACGGGAGTTATTATATCGGAAGGCAAATCGTCGGATTTATTGCGAGATAAAAATATAGTAAGAGCTTATTTAGGAAGAGATTATAAAGAGGTAACCGATTAGACAGGAGGTTTATTATGTATATATGGGACAACAGATATGAGACTATGTCTCGAGAAGAAATCGAACAATTCCAATTGGAGAAAATTCAGGCTCTGATTAATAGAGTTTTTATAAACGTTCAATATTATAAAAAAATATTTACCGAGCTAAATATCAAATCCTACGATATAAAAACCTTAAAAGATATGTCCAAACTTCCTCTTATGGATAAAGAAATATTACGACTTAATCAACCTTACGGACTTTTCGCCATACCTCTCAGAGAAATTGTGAGATTTCATTCGACATCGGGAACTACCGGCGAGCCGATTGCCGTGGGATATTCTAAAAACGATCTCAATAACTGGTCTGAACTTATTGCGCGAAACCTGTTTAGCGTAGGAGTTACTTCAAACGACGTAGTCCAAATAGCGTTTGAATATGGTATGTTTACAGGCGGGCTTGGCTTCCATTACGGAGTAGAAAAAGTCGGCGCTTCTATAATACCCGTATCGAACATCAATCCAGAGTATCAACTCAACATTATGAAAAACTATAAAACTTCCGTTCTGATCTCAACCCCCACGATGGCTCTCAATCTTGCTAATCATATAGATAAAGCTAATATTAACAAAAACGAGCTCTCTCTAAGAATCGGAATATTCGGCGCCGAACCGTGGACGGAACAAGATAGGGCGTCTATTGAAACCAAACTTAATATTACGGCTTGCGATACTTACGGATTGTCTGAAATTATAGGGCCCGGGGTCGCGTCGGAGTGTTATTGCAAAAACGGGCTACATCTGAACGAAGATTTCTTTTACGCCGAGATAATCGATCCGGAAACGCTACTACCTCTTCCCGACGGCGAGCAGGGCGAACTGGTATTAACGACGCTAAATAAAGAGGCCTTTCCTCTGTTTAGATACAGAACCGGCGATATAACGTCGATAACAAAAGAGAAATGCGAGTGCGGTAGAACTTTCTTACGAATAAAGAAAATAGAGAGAAGAACGGACGACTTGATAATAATAAACGGAATAAAGATATATCCGGCTTCAATCGGTAGAATCATCTCCGAATTCGACGCTTTTGGCGATAAATTCGAAATTCTTGTACTTAGAAAGGACGGAAGAGATAAACTCGAAATAAAAGTCGAAATTAAGAGCGGAAACGTTTTCGACGTTTTTACAAAATTGTTAAATCTCTCGGAAAATCTCAAACAAAGAATTATAGAGCTCTATAATGTGGATGTTGTAGTGAAACTCGTGGAATCTACGACATTATCTCACATTAAGAAAAAATATAAAATAGTCGATTCTAGATAATTGAAATTATTAACGTTTGATATTTTCTTTTGGTTTTATACTTATCATTTTACTGATAGGTTTCAGAAATTCTATGTTTTGGCATATCGAGTTTACCGCGCTCATTAATGGAACGGCGAGAAAGACTCCGACTATGCCCCATACGAATCCCCATACCAACAAAGAAACGAAAATAATCAGCGGGGTTAGGTTTACCCCTTTGCTCATAAACTTTGGCTCAATAATATTTCCTATAACAATCTGAACTACGATAAGGCAGATCGAAAGAAATATAAGATGTAACGTATTCTGATACTGAACGAAAGATATCATTATAGGAAACATAACCGCTATTATCGATCCTAATATCGGAATATAATTCAACAAAAATATTATGAAACTCCATAAAAAAGCGTATTTCACGCGGAATAATATCAATATAATGAAGCTTATTAGTGCCGTAATCAAACTTATTATAGTTTTGGCAACCATATAATTTTGAATTTGCCTTTTTATATTAATAATTATCTCATTGATTTTATTACCGTAATCTCCGGGAAAAGAATCCGATATTCTATAGCTAATTTTTCCCATACCCGGCAATATAAAAATCAAAGCTAACGCGTATAAGCCGAAACTTCTTAGCGCGTCAATAGTTTTACCTAAAGGAGCTACGATGTAATTTTTGAAATTCTCTATGGAAAATATAGCCGCCGCTAAATCAAAAATAATTTGATTTATTCTTTCTTGATCTACATATTTCTTTATAAACTCTATTTTTGAGAGGTCTTTAACAAAATTTACCAAGTTCGACTGAAAATTGTCGGCAATACCGCCGGACTTAGTAAAATCTATAACGAAACTTCCAAATGAGAGGCCAAATATAGTAAGAAGTATTGCGACCAATAATATAGCCGACGTAATTACTATGACGGTAGAGAGCCAGTTGGGAACTTTTGTTTTATAAAGCTTCTCAATAAAAGGCTGTATAACTAGAGAAGTAAAAAAAGCAATGAATATAGGAACGACAAAAGACTTCATCTTATGCGTTAAAAAGAGTAAAATCAGAATAATAAGTAAACTAAGAATAAACAGAATATTCATTAAAATTTTTCTAAAAAATATCATTCTAAATTATCTTTCCCTAAAATATATTTATTTATAAACGAGAATTTCTTTTTCCCGCCCGACATAACTTATATATCGAAATTTATCTTTATAATATTGAAGAAAATTAGAAATTATTATATTCTGTAGCCATATTAGAATCGAGCGTTCTCTAACGATTCCCTTAAATTCTCAAGGTTTGGTAAAATAAAATCGATAATTTAACAATGAAAAAAATCTTATTCTTTTTATCTTTTTTTTTATATATTTTTTCGATTTTTTCAAACGAACCGGATAGAATAAATTTTCATAAAGATTACTCTTTTCTTTACTCTTTATATCACCCTTGCGAAGAAGGTTCCGATAACGAAAAAAAATTAATTAATTATATCGAAACCGTTTGCGTAGATAATAATCTAAACTATCAAATAAAAGATATATCATTTGAAAATGAATACGTATCTTACTCAAAGAATATCGAAATAGAAATAAATAATAGCTCCGATAAAGAATACGTCGTTTTTATCTGCCCGCTAAATTCCATAGCTATTAACCAAAAAGTCATAGACAACTCCCTATCGATTCAAGTTACGCTGGAATTAATTTTAAAAATTCATGAAATGAAAAATAATCTTAATAAGAACTATCTCTTTTTGTTTTCCGGAGCGATAGGCTACGACGACGCTTATTTGGGATTTAATAAGTTTCTAGAGTCTTCAGAACGTTATAAAAACTCGGTCGTAAATATAATCGACGTTTTAAGCATAAATAACGT
>JAGOCL010000210.1 GCA_017998755.1 Spirochaetota bacterium
AGAAAATTGTTAATTATTCTAAGTTGCTGGGAAAATCAACATCTAAAACTATTGAAGAAATAATAGAGAAATCTATTGCAATTATTAGGTCTAGACATTATTTCGATATGGAGGAAAAAAACGAATATCCAAAAGTTAACTGGAGTAAACGTATTGTTGTAAAAATAAAAGATAGCGATTATCGCGAATTAAAATTAATACATGCAAATTTAAATGTTTTTAGTATAGCGAAAATCGTAAGATATATGATTGATTCTTTTTTTCTAATTATGAAAATACAGGGCGAAAAAAATATAGATAAATACTTTTCTGAATTATTAGTAAAAATTAAAAAAAAAGTTAAAAATAAAATTATACAAAAAAAACAATTGCAAGAAAAATCGGCGGTTATAACGTTAAGATTTACACGAGAGTTCAATTTATATAGCGTAAAACTTGAATAGCATCATAGAATTTAATGTCTTTAATTTGTCTGTAATAATTAATTATCAAAACATAAATTAAACTAAAAAAAAAATATATTCTTACGAAAATAGATATAATACAAACTCTTAAGGATATGAAATGAATAATTATAATAGTAAGACTATATTAATAATTGGAGCCGGTCTATTACAGGTACCGGCGATAAAGACGGCGAATTCGATGGGATTGACTACGGTTGTAACAGATTATAACAAAGAAGCTCCGGGAATGAAAATAGCGGATTTTCCAATTGTAGTTTCTACAAGAGATATTGAAGGTACGGTAAGAGTTATAAAAGAGTTTAATTCTCGACATAAGATTGACGGAGCGATAACGGTTGGTACCGACGCGTCTATGACCGTATCGGCGGTAGCTAACGCTTTAGGCTTGCCAGGGATAAAGTATGAAAACGCTATAGCGGCGAGTAATAAAATAAAAATGAGGGAAAGGTTAAGGGAATTCAATGTTGCAATACCGGATTTTTATAAATGCTGGAGTTTCGAAGATCTCAAAAACGCCGCAAAGAATTTGGGGTTTCCGTTCGTATTAAAACCGGCGGATAATATGGGCGCGAGGGGGGTAATGAAAGTTGAGTCTGAGGCAAATCTTGAGAGTTCATTTCTTAATGCAAAAAACGGTAGTCCGTCCGGAGAATTGATAGCAGAAGAGTATATGAGTGGACCGGAGCTTTCTATAGACGCCTTAATTTATAACGGAGAGATATTTATAACGGGAGTTGCGGATAGAATAATTGAGAGGGAGCCGTATTTTATTGAAACGGGGCATGCGTTGCCTTCGGCTTTACCGGAAAAAGAGTTGAACGACGGCGTTGAAGTATTTAAAAAAGGGATTAGGGCGTTAGGTATAGATATAGGAGCGGCTAAAGGAGATATCAAAATAACAAAGAACGGCGCGAAGGTCGGAGAAATAGCGGCGAGGTTATCCGGCGGGTTTATGTCGGCTTATACATTTCCCTACGCGACCGGAATTAATGTTATTCAGAACGCTCTGGATATTGCGTTGGGATATCCGCCGAGTTCTTTGGTTCCGACTAAGAAATGTTATTCTATCGAACAGGCTATAATACCCTCTCCCGGTATTGTGAAAGAGATACTTGGGATTGAAGAGGCGCTTGCGCTTGAAGGCGTTAAAAACGTTTTTTTTCATGTTAAAGAAGGGGACGAGGTAGTAATTCCAAAGAGCAACGTTGAGAAAGCGGGAAATTTTATTGTCGTTCGAGATACTCGCGAAGAGGCGTGGGAAGTTGTCAAAAAAGTTCATAAAATTATTAAAGTTGTAACGACTCAAAAGAAGGATACTGTTTCATGGGAAGAGATTCGACGTAACGCAAGAGAGAAATTTAACAGAGCCTGTTTTGTTTGCAACGTATGCAACGGGGAAGAGTGCAGGGGTAAAGTTCCGGGAATTGGAGGTATAGGAAACGGCGATTCGTTTGTAAGAAATTTTGAAGATTTAAAAAAAGTTCAGATCTTAACAAAATCCATTCACGATATAAAAGAAGTAGATACGGGAATTGATATTTTTGGTATTCATTTGGCTCTACCTTTGATAGCCGCGCCGATTGCGGGAACTGATATAAATTTAGGCGGAAAAATGTCGGAGCTGGAATACGGTTCTGAATTACTTGAAGGTTGTAAAGAATCGGGAATTATAGGATTATTAGGCGACGGAGCTCCGAAGAATTTATACAAAATAGGCGTTGAGTCGATTAGGTCTGTAGAAGGTCATGGCGGTTTGATTATCAAACCTAGAATTGAAGAGAAAGAGTTGGATAAAAGGATCAAAGAGTCCGCCGAAGTTCGCGCTAAGCTTTTTGGGATGGACGTAGACGGGATTTCTATACCTACGATGGATATGCATAAGCAGGAAGTTGAGCCAAAGACGGTAACTCAATTAAGAAAAATAATAGAAAAATTATCAGTTCCATTTATAGTTAAAGGGGTAATGTCCGTCGAGGACGCTAAGAGCGCCGTTCTTGCCGGAGCGTCGGCAATTGTGGTAAGCAATCACGGAGGAAGGATTACCGAGAATCATCCTTCGTCTATTTCTGTTCTTAAAAAAATAGCAGACGAAGTAAAGGGTAAAATTAAAATTCTTTTCGATGGGGGGATTAGAAGCGGCGAGGATATTTTTAAAGCGATTGCGTTTGGAGCCGACGCGGTTCTTATTGGAAGACCTTTTGCTACGGCGGTTATGGGCGGCGGAAGGGACGGGGTAAAGATACTAATTGACAAATATTTGAAAGAATTGAGGAAAATAATGGTACTAACCGGCTCCGGTAATATAAACTCGATTACTCGAAATAAGATAGTTAGTAATTTCTTGTAATAATATTTTTATAAATGAAAGTTCGAAGCTTTAAACATATATTATAGACGAAAGTAACTTTTTTATATTATTCTTGATTTTTTTTTAAAATTTCAATACTATTCCTTGCAATAAGGAATAAAATGAGAGCAGTCGACGTTATTATTAAAAAAAGAGACGGATACGAATTAACAAACGACGAAATTAACCGGTTTATAAATGGGTATTTGACGGGAGAGATTTCCGATTATCAGGTTTCCGCTCTATTAATGGCCGTTTTTTTGAACGGCTTTTCGAGTAAAGAGACGGCGGCTTTGACAAAAAGCATGATAGCTTCAGGGAGAAGTTTAGATTTATCTTATATTTCTGCAAAAAAAGTTGATAAACATTCTACTGGAGGAGTAGGGGATAAAATCAGTTTGATTCTGGCGCCTTTGGTCGCTTCATGCGGAGTAACGGTTCCTATGATTAGCGGTAGAGGGCTTGGTCATACGGGCGGGACGCTAGACAAACTTCAGTCTATCGAAGGATACAAGATATACCTAAGCGATAATGAGATTAAATCGACGCTTAAGAATTGCAATTATTTTATGCAGGGGCAGAGCGAAGACATAGTTCCTGCCGATAAAAAGATTTACGCGCTTCGGGACGTTACAGGGACGGTCGAGTCCATACCTTTGATAACGGCGTCCATTCTTTCCAAAAAAATTGCCGAGGGGTCAAATTCTCTTGTAATGGATATAAAATGCGGATCAGGCGCTTTTATGAAAGATTTGGAGTCTGCTAAAAAATTAGCGCTGTCTATCAAAGAAACGGGGAGAGAATTAGGGATAGAAGTAGCGGCCGTTATCACAAAAATGGACGAACCGTTGGGGCGTACCGTCGGGAATTTCATTGAGATCAAAGAAGTTGTAGAAATACTAAAAAACGAGCGCGACAATTGTTTGGTAGACGACGAGATCGAACTAACTCTCAAACTCGCGTCAAAAATGTTGGTTTTAGCGGGTACTGCCGTTAACGAGGAAGAAGCGCGCGATATCGCCTTAATGAATCTTAAAAACGGCAATGCGTATAAGTATTTTCTGAGAAATATAGAAGCTCAAGGCGGGGATATTAAATCGATAGAATACCCTTTAAAATATAAGTATACCAGAGAGATAATCGCTCCAAAAAGCGGTTATATAAAAAAGATGGACGCTTACAAAATCGGCGTAGCCTCGGTAGTTATCGGATGCGGAAGGAATAGGGTAGAAGACGATATTGATAATCAAGCGGGCGTTGAAGTGTTCTGTAAAGTTGGCGATAGGGTTAGTAAAGGCGATACGGTCTTAAAAATATATTATAACCTCGCCGAATCGATAGAAGAAGCCGTTAGTTATTGCTATAGTTCGCTAGAGATTAGCGACGAACCGGTTGAGATAACTAAAAACGTTTTAATGGAAATTTAGACAAACCGATGATGTCGTATAGTAGTATATAAATTTATAAAATAAATATAAGAAGTTTAAATGAAAAAAAACAAGAAAGAAATTGACGTTAATTTTATTAAGAAATGGATGCAAAAAGGGTTTGATCCAATATTGTTATCGATTTTATGTCGAAGAGGCATAGTAGAAGAAGACGACGTAATAAATATCTTTTTTCCTTTGTTCGAAAACATATTTTCTCCTTTTAGTTTCTCTCATATAATTACGGCTTACGAAAGACTTTCTAAAGCGATAAAAAACGGCGAAAAAATAATAGTTTACGGGGATAAAGACGTCGACGGGACGACTTCCGTGGCGATATTTTACGACTTTTTCAAAAAATATAACGCAAATATAGACTGGGACGTTCCTACCGGAACAGATAATTACGGATTATCTTTGGATAAAATTGAAAAATGGAAGGATAAGAATTACAGTCTATGCGTTACGCTTGACTGCGGTATAACAAACATCGCGGAAGTCGCCGCGTTGAAAACAAACGGAGTCGATTGCATAATAATCGATCATCACGAGCCGTTGCAAGTTGTTCCAGATTGCGGCGCGATAATAGATCCAAAATGCGAAAAAGGATTTAAAAACGATAGAATAGCCGCATGCGGCGTAACATTTTTGTTCGTTTTAGGTTATATTATTTATAATTCAGAAATATTCAACAAAAAAGAGGCGGTATTATATTTTAAAGATAACAAGATTAAATTAGACATTTTTAAAAACTTGTTATTAATTGAGTCGTTAACGCTGAATAAAATATCGGACGTAAAAGAACTAGGTTGCGATAAACTTTACTATTATACCCAAAAGGATAAAATCTCTTCCGACATATCAGACGTTTTCAATGAATGCGATATAATGCAACTCGATAAATCTTCATTTGAAAATACTTTTTTAGACGTTATCGATTCTGTACAATTAAAGATAGGATTGATATATTTTAAGAACTTTTACGCTAATATATCTAAACAAAAAGAAATTGAGTATATCAAAAGAAATTACTT
>JAGOCL010000211.1 GCA_017998755.1 Spirochaetota bacterium
AACTAAGCTTGATTGGTTGGCAGGATAACGTCGATCTCTGTTATAAAGAGGACGTTGGAGCGGCGCATAGCGAAGCGGCGTGGTCGGGTAGAATAGGCGACGTTCTTTATTATTTTTTTAGAAAAAACGCTCCGGCTCTTACGGGCGTCGAGACGCGTTTGTTTTCAAATAAAATCGGGCTTACCGGTATAACCAAAACTTACGCCTCTGCGGATTTGCATTATGAAAACGATTTTTCGATAACTCAGGTCGCGACAAATATTACAATTACAGACTCTACGGTCGCGACAATCGACAATGCGCTTTATGGGAAGATCGCGCCGCTAAAAGCCGGGATAACTAAAGTTTCTTCAAGTTTCGGCGGTTTTGATTCGGAGGCGGACTTCGAGGTGGTAGCCGATCTGCCGTTAACGATAAGGGTATTTTTCAACGTAACTTGCGCGGATACAGGAGGCGCGGCTGTTATCTATATAGCCGGAGACGGGGGGCCTGTTCCGCCTGATAAACCTTGGGATTCAACCGGTTTTGCGTCGACAACTAAAATAAGTTCGACGAATTATCAATTTCTATTTACTATGAAGAGAAACACTTCATTTTCGTTTAAATTTACTAAGGGAACTAATATGTGGGAGGTTATACCCTCGAACAGAATATTTGGTTCCTCGGAAGACGCTACGGTCGATTATACAGTCGCATCTTGGTAGTTATAGAATTGGACAAACTATAAACGTTATGGTATATAGATTTATAACTATGGAGACTTTTTGAGAAATAATTAGAGGAGAACCAATGAGCGACGTGAAAAAACCTTGGGGGGGGAGATTTAGGGAGAAAAATCATCCTTTATTTGAAAAAATGAACAGATCTTTGTCTTTTGATATAAGAATGTATAAAGAGGATATAAAACTAAATTCTGCGTATTCAAAAGAGTTGAATCGAATCGGTATTATCAACGACGCCGAACTAAAAGAGATACTTGAAGGACTGAAAATCGTAGAGAAAGAGATAGAGAGCGGCGGTATAAGCGTATTTGATAACGGGGTCGAAGATATACACATGGGGGTTGAGACTCTGCTTTTTCAGAAAATAGGAGACTCGGCGAAGAAGATGCATACCGGTAAAAGCAGAAACGATCAGGTTGCGACAGATATTCGAATGTATCTTCTGAAAGAAGTCGAAGCCATATTAGCTCTAATAAAAGCGTTTCAGACTGAGATAGTATCGATTGCGGAAAGCCGGATCGGCGATCCTATGCCGGGGTTTACCCATTTGAGGCAGGCGCAACCGGTGTTGTTTTCCCATTATATGATGTCTTTTTTCTTTTCAATACAGAGAGATTACGAGAGATTATGCGATTTAAAGAAAAGAATATCGATTATGCCGCTAGGTTCCGCCGCTTTGGCCGGTTCGGCTTTTCCGTTAAATAGAGAAAATTTAATGAAAGAGCTTGGATTTGATAAAATGTGCGATAATTCTATGGACGGCGTATCGTCTAGGGATTTTATACTGGAGTTTTTGTCGGATATATCTATTTTATCGATAACTTTATCAAAATTTGCCGAGGATTTTATAATATTTTCGAGCGAGGCGTACAAATTTTTTGAACTTAGCGATAAGATTACTACCGGATCGTCTATAATGCCCAATAAGAAAAACCCCGACTCGCTTGAATTGACCAGAGGAAAAACGGGAAGATTAATAGGAAATATGGTCGCTCTTTTTACTTTACTTAAATCGCTTCCGTCGACTTATAATAAAGATTTGCAAGAGGATAAGGAGCCGCTTTTTGATACGATAGATACCATAAAAGAGGTTCTTGAAGTAAATTTAATTTTATTGCAGTCTATCGAGGTTAAAACTGAAAATATGTTAAATTCTATAGATTCTTTATCGTTTGCGACGGAATTAGCCGATTATCTTGCTAAAAATAACCTTCCTTTTAGGGAAGCTCACCATATAGTCGGTTCAATAGTAGGAGATTGTCTTGATAAGGGGCGGCTTCTAAAAGACTTAAAAGAGAGCGATTTAGAAGTATACTGCGAGTTATTTAAAGGTATAGGGGATAAATGGTCTGATATAATCTCAATAACTTCAAAAAGAAATCTTTATGGCGGAACCGGCGTTGAATCTGTAAAAAAACAGATAGAAAGCGCAAAAAATTTTATTGAAAAATAAATTTATTTGGTTGTTTTTTGTTTTTTATATGCTATAATAATTGTTGTCTTCGGAGGCTGTTTTTATGAAGAAAATTTATTTTGTATTTACCGTTTTGTTTTTTTTATCAATGATCAATTGCGTAACGGGGGCGGACAAAGATACAAAAAAAACTAATAAGATAGAATTGCCCGAATGGATATCCGGAGGGACGCCAAAATCTCCCGATTATATTTACGCCGTCGGCGCGGCGGAGAAATCAAATCTTGCTATGGCGAGAGAGTCGGCCGTTTTGGCGGCGAGAACCGAACTGTCAAAAACAATAGAAGTTAAGGTTGATTCTTTTGTAAAAGACTATATAGAAAATTCTACTTCCAAAAATAAAAGTTCTATGATTGAATTTACTCAATCATTTTCAAAGCAGATATCGCAATCCGTAATAGTCGGATCTTTTTTAAAGGATTCGTGGTTAGAAGAAACCAAATCGACGGTTAAATATTACTGCCTCTTGGCTATAAAGTCTAAAGATCTCGAAAAATCTATTGCGGAAACCAAAGAAAAACTTAGTAAAAATTATCCGGAAATTGAGAAAGAGCTCGACGGAGTGGTTAGCGAGGTCAAAGAAAAACTAAAAATCGAAGAAGAACAAATTAAGGAAGAAACTGAAGCTAGAGATAGCGGGAGCGTTTCTACCGAAAAACAAGAGCCCGAGGTATCGACCGGCAAAGAGCCGACTTGGATCAAAAAATATCCTACCGATAAAAAATACTATATAGGAATCGGTAACGGTTCTTCTCTTCAGGCGGGACAGGATCAAGCAATTAACTCTTTGGTTTCTCAAATAAAACTTAAAATAAAGTCTGAACTAAACGATTACGCTAAAGAGGTAAACGGCGTTACCGAAGAAGAAGTGTCCCAAAGTATAAAGATTACCGTTAAAGAGAGTATAGAGGACATTGAGATAGTAGATATATGGTATAAAGAGGATAAGGGGTATTGGGTATACAGCAGGTTGAACATAGAAGAATATAAAAGGAAGCAGTTGGAAAAAATGGAAAACGCTAAGTTAAACGCGTTAGACTTTTTATCTAAATGCGATACCGAGTCTGATCCCGCTTTAGCTTTTAAATATGCGTTTATGGGGTATTACAATCTAGCAAAGTACGTTACTAACGCTCTAAAAGCGGATTATAACGGCAAAGAGGTCATAGTCGTAAACGAATTAATCGGACGTATGCAGAAAATTTTGAGTCAGACTGCAGTTTCTTCAACGCAAGACGGCTTTGAAATAGATAAAATTTCTGCGGAACCGGTAAAAGCGTATTTTGAATTTAAAACTAATAATAAACCTTTAGCAAATATGCCCGTTCAATTTAAAACAAACGGCGCTAAAACGGATATGTCCGTAAGTTCGACGACGGATAATATGGGTAAAGTATTTTGCGTCGTAAATAGCGTCGTCGATAAAGTTAAATCGTTTTCGCTATACGCTCAACCGGATTTTAACGAGTTTTTATCGGGGACTCTAGAATATGAAGACGAACAGGATTTTTACTTGAATAAAATAACGCAACTCGGTTTGCCGGTTAAAGAGGTTACTATTAATGTGAAGAAACCCGTTTTTGGATTTGAATTAGTTCTACTTGACGATATGAAAAAAGATACTAGAAATTTATCCAAATTTGACGCGTTTGCTTCAAATATTAAAGATATTCTTTCAGACAGTTTAGACGCCGATTTTACCGACGATAAAACGAAGTTTAGTTTCCGTATGATTTGTAGCGGAACTACGACTACGTCTGATTATTCGGGGCAGGTATTTACAAGATTGACGGTTACTTTCAAAATTTTAGATAACTCTGCTAATCGCGAGATATATTCGAAAGCGTCGCCCGAGGTCAAGGGGGGGAGCGTAACTGATATAAAATCGGTACAGAAAGCGATCGATAAATATCTTGAAGAATATAACGAGCAAATGATAGAAGAGTTATTAAACAGCGGCATTAATTAAATTAATGATAAAAAAAGGAGTGAGAAATGAAAAAAATTTTTGCAGTATTTACCTTTGCAACATTTTTACTATCTGTTTTAGTTGCTTGCGGAGGCGGCGGAGAGACGACGGAGACGACGACTGCGCCGACTAGAAAGAAAAGAGCGGACGTTCCGGCATGGTTTTTAATGCCTCCTCAAACTGAAGACGCGCTATATGCGGTAGGATACGCTAAAAAACAGAATATGCAGTTAGCTTTAACGACGGCGGCTAGCAGAGCCAGAGACGAGCTATCAAGAGTTCTTGGCGTAAAAGTTTCTAACATGGTAAAAGATTTTATGGAAGAAGGAAGCGTTGGTTCCGATACTGAAAAGACCGGACAAACTATTGAGTTTTCATCTTCAGTATCAAAATCTATAACTTCAAATTCTATGTCCTTGACTCAAATTTCACAACAAGAACTTTACGAGTTGGATAACGGTTATTTTGAAGGTTTTGTTCTAATCAAACTTGCTATTACCGATATGTCGAGTAAGATTGACGAAGTTATGAAGAACAATGCGGCGGCTTTTGCTAAGCTAGCGGCTAACAAGTCTTTTGACGAGTTAAATGCAGAGCTAAAAGCTTTAAACGGAACAGATCCCGCTTTAAAACCTGCCGAAGGCAATCCTGAAGAATCAGACGAATAAGTTTTAAAAAAAATGGCTATCAATGATAGCCATTTTTTCAATTATTTGGGATACCAAAAATCTTATGAAAAAAAACTACTTTGTTATTATCGCATTGATATTCTTAATTAACGGGGCTAATTCCCAATTAATCTTAAAGGGAAACTACGGTATAAACAATGCAAAGTTTTTTAATAGTCCGCCTGTAAATGGGGATTATCTATATTTTTCTTTTTTGAATCAGGCTTTTTCGGAAAATAAAGAGAAACGCTATATTATGAATTGTCTGAACGAGATAGCAAAATTTATTTCGTTAGAAATTGAATTTAATTCGTACGATCAAACTTTCGGTTCGTTTATGTTATCTGATCGAAAAATTACCGCGACGGGAGATTCTGAGATTACTTTAGACGTAGTCGATTATGTAAAGAT
>JAGOCL010000212.1 GCA_017998755.1 Spirochaetota bacterium
AGCATACCATCTCCTATAATAATTGAACAAATATATATCAAAAAAAATTAAAAATAAACAGAAATTTTGAAAGGAAAATTCCTAAACCCTACGAGCTACGCGACAATTGTAACGCGTCCCAAAACAAATTATATTTTTTGAATATTTTTTCTCTCTTTACAAAAACCGCTTTATATGTTAGTATAAATAAAAAACAGTAACATATGTTCCTTAGTAAAATTCATTTTCGGGAGATTATAAGATGGGCAAAAAGATTTTTATCGACGGTCAGGAAGGTACGACCGGATTACAAATTAACGATCGGCTCTCAAAACGATCCGATATCGAAGTTATATCTATCGATCCGGCTAAGAGAAAAGACCCTGACGAAAGAAAAAAATTAATTAACCAATCTGATATTACGATTTTATGCCTGCCCGACGTCGCTTCGAGAGAAGCCGTATCTTTTATCGACAACGATAACGTCAAAGTTATCGACGCGAGCACCGCTTATAGGACTGATTTAGACTGGGCTTACGGATTTCCCGAATTAAGCGCAAAGCACAGAGAAAATATCAAAAAATCTAAAAGAGTGTCTAATCCCGGTTGTTACGCGACGGGATTTATCGCGGGAGTCTATCCATTAATAGCCGGGAATATTATAACGCCAAAATACCCTGTTACAAGCTTTGGGATTTCCGGTTATAGCGGAGGCGGTAAAAAACTCATAGAACAGTACGAATCTGACGATATTTCTATAAAAGAAAAACTCTCGAGTCCGAGATTTTACGCGCTTGGTATGAACCACAAGCATCTGCCGGAGATGAAAGTAAGATGCGCGCTTGATTTCGATCCGTTGTTTGCGCCTGTCGTCGCTTCTTATTACAAAGGAATGAACGTAGCGGTTCCGCTTTTACGCCGGGAATTAAATAAAAAGATGAAACCGGAAGAAATTCATCAATATTTCTCCGACTACTATAAAAATGAATACTTTATAGACGTAGCGCCTTTTGATATGTCAAAAAGTCTCGATAACGGCTTCCTTAATGAAACCGGATGTAACGATACGAACAAACTTGAAATATACGTATTAGGTAACGACGAGCAAATTATGATTATATCAAGACTCGACAACCTAGGAAAAGGGGCTTCGGGAGCGGCTCTTCAAAATATGAATATTTTATTGGGAATCGACGAAAAAACCGGATTTTAACGCCTATTTTTCAATCCTGTTTTTACCGTTTTTTTTGGCGATTGCCAGATTGTTAAGCGCGGTAAATATCAGATTGCGGTAAATACCCGTTTTATTTGCGCTTTTATCATCGGCCGGAATGTTTTTATCAATCGCGATAGTCGAAAGCCCCGCGCTTATGGTTATAGCGATTTCATTAGTCCCTTCGTAAAATTTATTCTCCTCGATCGACTTCCTGCACCTTTCCGAAGCGATATACCCCTCGTCCAAATCGGAGTCCACCATAATTACGGCAAACTCGTCGCCGCCAAATCTTCCGACTATATCAAACGTTCTAAAATTTTCTAAAACGATCTTTGATAAAGTTTGTATAACGAGATCGCCAAATTCGTCTCCAAAATTTCTATTTATCGATAAAAAGTCGTCTACGTCGAATATCATCAAAGTGAGTTTGCCGCCGTTTCTTTCTATACGCTCCATCTCTTTTTTTACCAATTTAGTAAAATTTTCTTTCGAATTCAGCCCTGTTAAATCGTCTATAGTCGAAAGAGTCGCAACTTGTTTCTCCTTTTTATCCAAACGCATACGCAAATTCAATATCATTATACACAAAAACATCGCTATCAAGAAATTTACCAAAATAATAAATATATAGATAGACAATCGTTCGGAAAATAGTACGTTTTTTAAAGAAGTCAGATCGTATAATATTTCGACGTACGCTTCGACTGAGTTTTTCTTTTTAACGGAAAATATTGTTTGATAAGTTAATTTGACCGTATTCAAAATATAAGTTTTATTATATACGGTATCTTTGCCTTTAAGATCGTCGATATTCAGTTTTTTAATAACTTCGACTTTCCTACCCCAAGTATATAACAACTTTCCGTTAGTGGAGTAAATATTCAAGCTATAAAGTTTTAAAATCGAATCCGTTTTAATAATCTTAGCCATAGCGTTAACGTCTTTTATTAACGCAGAGTCTTCCTCTCTATCGTTTATTACCGTCAAAGCGCTCTTTAACTTCTGAGTATTATCGACCGCAATCATAATGACGGCGTTTTCATACATTCTGTACGATAAACTCAAAAAGATCGATAGCATAAATATAAAGAAAAACAGCGAAATGATAATAAAAAAATAGTTGCTCTTAACTTTACCGTTACTTTTCATCCGTATATTCCGCGGCTATTATAAAATAACAAATCTAAATTTTCAACAAATATAACGACAAAATTTTTTACTCTAAATATCTTGATTTTATTTAATAATAAATTTATACCAAATATAAAAACATTAGCTTGCTTGGAGGTTATTTATGAAATTATACGTTTATTTTACTACATTACTATTATTATTGCCAGCATTTGGTCTAAATTCAAAGATTATTACGGTCGGATATGATTCAGAATACCAAACTATTCAAGAAGCTGTTGGAATTTCTTCAAACGGCGATACGATTAAGATTAAAAACGGAGTTTACGCGACGGATTATGCTATCGTCGTTGAAAATAAGTCGAATTTAAAAATAATTGGCGAAGGATATGTAGACGTTATCTGCAATAGTTACGTAAATATCATAGAGTTTCGTAATTGCAAAAATGTTTTAATAGAAAATATCCACGCCGTTCACGGTCTTGGAACGGCTTATTACGGTTGCGGCGAAGAATCGAACGTCTTAGCGCTGTACGATTGTCAAAACATTACGATAAGAAAATGCGAGTTAAACGGTTGCGGTCATATCGGAATATACGCTTACGACTCTGATAATCTTTTAATAACCAATAACTACATACATAGTAATGTAAATTCGGGTATAAGTATTACAAAATATAACGTCGAAATTAAAAATATAGCTATAATCGGCAACAGACTGATAAATAACGCGCAACCGATCTTATACGATTATGAAGAAATAAGCGAAGACTCTGAAGACTATGAAGGAATAACTCTTAAAAATAATACTTATTATCCGGTCGAGGTTGGCGAAGAATATTATGGAGAATAATTTATTTAACTCTGAAAGAGGTCTTTAGTTTAATATCTTCCCGGTTTTTTAAGATAATTTCAGCGTCGTATCTCCCTTTTTCCGGTTTCTCGACCGCCAAGCTCTCAATAAACGACTCTTTCGGCTCTAAAGCTTCCTTAGTTATATCAAATCTAACGGTATGCGCTAAAACGGAGTTTTCGCCGAATATTTCCAAAACGCCCTCTTTTACGTCGAGATATACTTTATTTTTTGAATTATTCTTTATTTGAAAAATAAAATTTATATCGTCGTAATTGCCAAAAATCCTTTTTGTTAGATGGTATTGTATTCCGTTATCGACAATATTCTTAGATTTGCCCAATAGCCCCGTATAAACAATAATTACGACAAATATCAGCGCTAAATTAATCAAAGTTAATATTATGGAACTATTTTTTTTACAAAAAAAACAATTTTTCTTTTTTTCAGTATTATTGCGGATCATTGCAAGACGCTCTTCTCTATCGTAATGAAATTTTACTCTTTCCCCTTCGATTATCAGCTCTTTTTTGTTATCGTTATTTTTTATCTCAACGACGCCTTTCGCCATACTACTCCTCCATCCCGATTCTGTCTATAAAACTCTCTATGTCGTAGGTCGAATATCCGCCGTCCCTAAAATATCCGGCGACTTTATAAAATATCCCGACCGCGCTAAATATCGAATCCAAGTACTCGGCCCCGCCCGATAACTTTGATCCTATCAAGCCGGCTAACATATCGCCGCTACCCGCCTGAGCCAATATTCTATTTCGGCGGTCAAAAATATAAACCTTTCCGTCGGGCGTCGCCAGCGTCATAAAAACGTCTTTCAGCAATATGTAACAGTTGTATTTGACCGCGCTTTTTTTTACCATATTAATCGTATCTTTTTCGAGACCGGTAGAGTCGGCTCCGAAGAAACGCTTAAACTCTCCGACATGGGGCGACAATAGAGGAGGATTTTTAAAATTTTTCATAATATCTTTATCAAAAATAGAAAAAAAAGACGCGTCCAGAACAAATTTTTTATCGCTCGAAAAAAGCTCGATCAAAGCTGTTTTTTCCAAATCGTCCGTAGCCAATCCCGGACCGACGACAAAAGTATCGTACTTTGAAAGGTACTCTTTAAAATTAATAATCGAGTCGTAAATTAATACGGCGTTTATTGCGGAAAGAGTATCTATGTTATCGCGATTAGTCAAAACCAAACTGATACCGGCGCCCCCTCTCAGAGCGCTCAAACCGCAATAAACGATAGAACCGTATTTACCGGGACTTCCTCCGATCGAACAAACCGCGCCTTTTTGGTATTTGTGAACAAAATCGCTTTTCTCGGATTTAATTTCTTCTATATCGTCGATATAAAATTTTACGGAACTCTCGATATTGTCGATATCAAAACTAATAGGAAGATTTATAATAGTTCCGCAAAATTTTCTAGCGGATAAATTAAAAAAAACGTCCTTCATAAAACCTATCGAATAAGTATAATCGGCCTCGACCGAGACGCCCCCTTCGACGTTTAATCCCGATGGAACGTCGACTGCGACAATTGTCGCGCCGGATCGGTTTATTATCCCAAATAAATTATCCATAACGGCGTTATCTCTATACTTATAACCGACGCCGAATATTCCGTCGATTATCAAAGAAAAGCCGACCGCATCTTCTTCAAACCGCGCTACGTCCGATAGAATAAAATCCAAATTGATAAGGATATTTTTCTGGATAGAATACAACTCCGACCCTTTTTCGTTAGAAAATATAAAGACCTTAACCTTGACTCCGATATTCTTCAACTTTCGAGCCAAACTCAGCGCGTCCCCTCCGTTATTACCCCAACCGGCAATAATCGCGACATTTAATGCGCTAAGATCAAAATCCATTTGAAGTCGGTTTAATATCTGAGAAGTCGCCTCCTCCATAAGAACTATAGGAGGTATTTTGTTGATTTCCGAGGCTTTCATATCAAGAGTTTTTGAGTCTTCGGGAGAAATAATCGGGCTACTTGATCTTGACAAAGGTAATCTCCTCCCCTTTGATATAATAAGAGTAAGCG
>JAGOCL010000213.1 GCA_017998755.1 Spirochaetota bacterium
AAATAATAGAAAATCCGACTTATATAACTGATAAATCCGGTAATAAAAAAGGGGTTATATTAGATTATGATTATTTTGAAGACTTGGAAGATTCTCTTGAATTATTAAAAGCAGAGCGCGACGCATCGGGATTTATAAAATATAATGACTTTATAAAAAAATTAAAGCAAGAAAATCGAATTTAAATGTATGGGATTATATTTGATAATAAAATCGATAAAGAAACTAGAACTATTCCTAAGGATCATTTAAAGAGGATAATGGAGAAAATTGGGAATTTATCCGAAAATCCGATACCGGCTACTTCTACTAAATTAGTTAATGCCGACGGTTATAGAATAAGAATTGGAGATTACAGAGTTATTTATATCGTCGATGAAATTAATCAAATTGTATGCATTTTTATAAAATTGGTCATCGAAGAAACATATACAATGATATCTAAATATCTCTCGGATTCTATATTTATAAAATCCAGCAATTCCAGCTTTGAATATACTAAAATAACGCGATTTATAAATAATTAGGGGGGAGTTTTTATTGCTTTTCAAACAAAAATATATTATTATTAATCTTGAGATAGGGGTAATTTTATATGCAGACGTTAAATATCGATAAAATAAACAATTTTAATTATATAAACGCAATTTTTGAAAAAAATGAACCGCTAGAAATAATAAACGACAGCAAGAAAAAAATAGTAATTTCAGAAGAATATTGGAGATCAATACAGGAAACTTTATATTTATTATCAATTCCCGGTATGAGGGAAAAAATTGTTAAGGGAATAAATACCGACATAGAAGACTGTATTGAGGATATCGAAATTTGAATTATAAAATATTTTATACAAAAGTCGCGGCAAAAGATTTTGAGAAAATAAAAAGAAGTAATTTATATAAAAAAGTAGTTAATTTGATTGAGATTATTAAAATAAATCCATATCAAAATCCTCCCGAGTATGAAAAATTGCTAGGCGATTTGGATGGAGCGTATTCTAGAAGGATAAATAAAAAACACAGATTGGTTTACCAAGTATTTAACGATAAAAAAATAGTTAAAATTATCTCTATTTGGTCTCATTATGAGTTTTAATTCAAATCCGGCAATTCCCGTTTTGAATATAATAAAGCTCTTATACAACTAAAAATTGGAATTTTTGGTAATTTCGAGAGCCAACCTCTCCAAGATTATGATTTATCCTAAAATTAAATTCTTGCTTAGAATGCAAAATATTCTATATATTTCTATGTAAAAAATAAATAATTTGTTATAATATAAAGTAGTTGATTATTATAAATATCTTAATATAGATGGATTTTTTAAGGAGATATTAGGGAAATATGAAGAAGTTGAGTCCTAAATATAACTTATATAATATCAGGTATCTTTTGTATTACTACGGTTTGGGCATAATCGGTATATTCGTCGTTATTTTTTTTATAAGCGCGATAATCAAGGGCGAGCCTGGATATCTCAATTTTTTCTTTAATAATATAAAAAATAACGTTTTTTGGACGGTAATTACCGGTTTTCACGTCAGTATACTAGGTTTTGGCATATTGCTTATATTAATATCGGTTTTTAATATGTCTCCGATGATAAAGTGTTTTAACGACAGGTTTGAGATACTGAACGTTTTTCAGAAAGCAAAAACGGTTTATTACAAAGATATTAAAAGCGTAAACGTTAAAGTTTTTTACGTCAAAAATAAAAATATTTTAAGAAACAATGAAAAAGAATGCCGCGTTTTTTTTATAAATAATACTTATAATTTTTATTTGGCGTATCCCGTTAAAGGGTATTTTGACGACGTTGAGATAAATCTGGAAGGCAACATTCTATTTTCAAGAAAAACGGCCGCGGACAAGTGGATTATTGAGGATTTGTTGTTGGATATAAAAAAAATAAACAAAATTAAAACTCCTCCTTTACCCGAAGAGAATAAGAAATAAATTTATGGGTTCTTTTTTAAATTTAATTAAAATTAAACATTGGATAAAAAATATTTTCTTTATTTACGCTCCTCTCGTATTTTCTTTGCAACTTTTAAATTTACAAAAACTATTTGACGAGACGGTAGCTTTTATCAGTTTTTCATTTGTTTCGGTTTTTGTTTATATTTTAAACGACATAAAAGATAAAGATAGCGACGCAAAACACCCCGTCAAATCCAAAAGACCGATAGCTTCGGGCAAAATATCGACGATTAAGGCCTTTATAATAGGGACTATATTTTTATTATTAGGGATATTTGCTTCGCTATTTTCAGGAATCGGCGTAACTATTATTCTTGTAATTTATATTTTAATAAATGTTTTTTACACTTTTATATTAAAGCATATAGTCGTTATCGACGTATTTATAATCGCTTTTGGATTTTTTCTGCGAGTTTTGTTAGGATCCGTTGCTATAGACGTAAATTTAAGCCATTGGATGGCTTTATCCACGTTTGCTTTGAGTTTATTTTTGGGATTTTGTAAACGCCGTAACGAGATGAATACTTTAGGCGAAGAGGCAATTAATTGCAGGACTAATTTAAAAGATTATACCGTTCAGATTCTTGATATTTTTATCATTATTTCGTCGTCTGTCGCGGTTATGAGTTACGCGTTATATTCTATGGATAGCGACGTAGTTGGAAAACTTGGAACCGATAAACTTATATATTCTTTTCCATTTGTTATTTACGGCGTTTTCAGGTATTTATATCTTGTATATTGCAAAAATATGGGGTCTAATCCCGAAGATATTGCCGTTAAAGACGTCGGTATTGTAACGGCGGTAATTTTGTGGTTCGTATTAATTGTGTTTCTAATATATTTTAAAGATTTTGATACCGGTTTTGATTTTCGTTTTAATTTATTCTCTTATTTTAAACGATAGTATTTCGGAGACGTTATGTTCAAATTTAACAGAATATTTTTTATTATATCAAATTTCATACTCTCGTTTTTGATTTTTGCAATAATCTTTTTTGTTAGGTATAAATGGTTTGATTTTATAGACGTAAGCAAAAGGGATATTGATTTAGAAATATTAATATCGTTATTAATTTATTCTTTTATTATTGTAATATTCAATATATCGTTTAAGATTTACGAGTTGAATAAAATTTCTCAGATCAAAGAATCAATATTGATTAATATTTTTATATCTCTTGTTTCTATTGGAGTTATAGGCGGCGTTTATTTTTTCACAAAGATTGATTTTGCTCGATTTGTATTCTTTTTAGGGTTTTTGATAATCCCTTTTATTATTTCTTTTTATAATAAGTTGTTTTTTACAATAATTCTCAAAATATCGCAGAAAAGCAGTATTCTTTTTTTTGGAGAAGAACATAATTTTAGATTGTTAAAAGAACTCATAGCCCAATATAATAAATGGTTTTTTTACGAAATTGAGTATCTGAATATGAATGTCGGAAAAAAAGAATTAAGCGACAAATTATTAAATTACAAATATGTTATCGTAGATACCGAACAAAATATAAATAACGATAATTTTGAAGTATTAAACGATTATGAGATAGCAAACGGCAGTATATACTCGTTAATTGATATATTCGGTTATCTAGATCAGAGTCTTCCCGCTGAAATAATCAAACGGAGGCATTTTGAACTTTTTTCTTCTTACCGTCTTGATACGTTTTACGCAAAGGTGGTAAAAAGAGTCGGCGACGTTTTTATCTCGTTGATATTATTAGTATTGACGGCGCCTATAACCTTAATAACGGTTATTTTGGTAAAATTAACGTCAAAGGGTAAAATATTTTATACTCAAAAAAGAGTAGGGTTGAAGGGAAAAGAATTTAATATATATAAATTTAGGAGCATGGTGTCAAATGCAGAAAACGGAAAACCGATACTCGCAAAAGAAAACGATATGAGAGTTACCTCGGTAGGAAAAGTAATAAGAGCTTTTCGTATCGACGAATTGCCTCAACTTTTTAATATACTAATCGGAGATATGTCGTTTATAGGTCCTAGGCCTGAAAGAAAAGAGCTGATAGAAGATATAATCAAAGAAGTTCCTTTATTTAAAAAAAGACTTCTAGTTAAACCGGGGCTTAGCGGATGGGCTCAAGTCAAATACGCTTACGTTAACAGCATAGCCGGTATGAATAAGAAATTAAGTTACGATTTGTATTATATTAATAATCTTAACGTTTTCTTCGATATCAAAATATTGTTATACACGGTAGAGACTATTATATTCAGAAGAGGAGCTATTTAATAATCTTGAAAAAAATATACATTATTACAGAAATATTCCCGCCTTCATTCGCGTCGACGGGACAACTGATGGAAGAGTTGGCTTTAGAATTATCAGATTATTTCGACGTTAATATCGTAACGACAATTGATAAAAAAAAACCGGCTAAGATATACGGTAAATTAAAAATTAAAAGATTTAGAATTACCAAACTTGATAAAAATAAGAAAGCCGGTAGAATTTTTAACGGTTTGAGATTTCTATTTATGACTTTTTTTTATTTGTTGTTTTCCGATAAGAAATCTGTTCTTTTATTTGTTTCAAATCCTCCGTATATTGCGGTTATTGGATATTTATTAAGCATACTTAAAGGACAACGTTATGTATATCTCATTCACGACCAATATCCCGAGATCGCCGAAGCGCTAGGTTATCTCAAACCAAATTCTGCGGTAGTTAAAATATGGAAAGGCGTAAATAAAAAAATATTTGGAAGAGCTGAAAAAAATATTGCGCTCGGCGCCTTAATGAAAAATAAAATAGGGGAGCTATATCCAAAATATTCTGATAAAATAGCGGTTATTACTAATTGGGCAGATCGAAGAGCAATTTTTCCGATCAGCCAAAAAGAAGACATAAGAAAGGAAGTCGGATATAATCAAAAATTTATCGTTCAATATTCGGGTAATATAGGATTATTTCACAATTTAGACGTATTAATCGAAGTCGCTAATTTATTAAAAGGTTACGGGGATATACTTTTTCAATTTATCGGCGACGGCGGCAAGAAGAAATCGTTAATCTCAAAAAAAGACGAATATGGGCTAAATAACGTAATATTTGAAGATTATTTGGAAAAAAAGTATCTGAATATATCGTTAAATCTGGCCGATATCGCTATTATTTCGCTTGACGGAAGAGTTAATAATCTTTGCGTTCCGTCAAAATTTTATGGAATTATAGCTTCGGGAACTCCTATCGTCGCATTATGCTCTTCGGATACCGATATTGGATACGAG
>JAGOCL010000214.1 GCA_017998755.1 Spirochaetota bacterium
TTATAATTGTTACATTGATATTAAATTTCAGTTTTTTTGGAGAAGACGTTAAGGCAGATTTGATAGAAGTCGAAAAAGAGGCCGTTGAAAAAACTGAAGCGCTTTTAGACGATAAAACTACCGATACCTCAAAATCTGAGACGAAGAAAGTCGACGCTGATAAAGTTACGGCAAAAATAAATAATCCGTACCTCTATCCTATGTCTATAGTCGCTTCGTTATCCTTTACTCCGTATATAAACATGTATACTCCGCCGGCTAATATTTATTCAAGTTTCTCTTTTACTTTCGACTTATCCGCCGGCGCTCAATATAGATTTCATAAGATAGTCGGTATCGATACCGGAATAACGCTCGGTATCGGTATGAGTTACAAAAAGGTCTCTTATATAATAACCAACGATCCTGGATTTTACGTAAGAGAGCTTTATAACGCTGAAATTTATCTTCAATATTACTTAAACGCTTTGATATATCTTCCGTTTAACATCAAATTAAAAAACAACTACAATTTAGCTTTTATAATAAAAGCCGGATTGAAACTCGACGGCTGGCTATTGTCGTATTACTACTTATTTCAAAACGGCGCGGAGATAAGTCAGGGGAGTTACCAAGACAACAAGGTCGACGGACCTAACGTCGTTGGGGATTATTACAATTACAGTAAATACATAAATCCGTTAAATTTAGGTATCCATCTCGGTTTTGCGCCAAAATTTCACAGTTCCGGCATGATTTCGGTTTATCCCGAAGTAGGAGCGACTTTCTACGTTATTCCGACTTTCTACGGCTGGAGAGACAGAATGATAGGCGGCTACGAATATATACTTATCAGAAATAATTTTATCGGCAACCGCACCATTTCAGACTTCAAAATGTCCTTTAACGTTGGGGTAACTTTATCCTTTGATTTTGGAAAATACGACGATAACTTGATAGATATACTTAAAGCTAACGGAAAAATTAAATCCAAACCCGCTCCGACTAGCGAAACGGCGAAGTAAAACCTCTTCGCCTTATACATTAATATTTCTTTCCGGCGCTTATGATAGTTTATAACTGGAAATTTGATTTTTTGGGAGACAAAAATGAATAAAAAAAGACTAATAACTTCGGCTCTGCCTTACGTTAACAATATTCCCCATCTGGGAAATATTATCGGATGCGTTCTTTCGGCGGACGTATTCGCGCGATATTCAAAAATCGCCGGTTACGACGTACTGTTTGTTTCGGGCAACGACGAATACGGCACCACGACGGAAACCAAAGCCCTTCAGGAAAAAGTAACGCCGAAAGAGCTTTGCGATAAATACCACAAGATTCACAAAGAAATTTACGACTGGTTTAATATCGACTTCTCGGTATTCGGCCGGACTTCCGATCCAAAGCAGACGGAGATAGTTCGCTCTATTTTTTGGGACTTATACAACAACGGATATATAATAGAAGATACTCTCAACCAACCGTATTGCGAGAAATGTAATATGTATCTCGCCGACAGATTTGTCGAAGGGGACTGCCCTCACTGCGGCTACGAACAGGCGAAAGGGGATCAGTGCGAAAAGTGCGGCAAACTACTCGATCCGTCGGAGTTGAAAAATCCGCGCTGCGCTATCTGTAAGAAAACTCCGGTTTTCAAAGAAACCAAACATCTTTTTCTGGATTTGGAAGAACTCAAACCCGTACTGGAAAAATGGGTTATCGATACCGCTTTATCAAACGGCTGGTCAAACAACGCCTTAAGCGTAACAAAAGGATGGATCGAACAAGGGTTAAAAAAAAGGTGCATCACGAGAGACCTTAAATGGGGCGTTCCCGTTCCGCTAAAAGGTTATGAAAATAAAGTATTTTACGTATGGTTCGACGCGCCTATCGGATATATTTCTATAACGGCGTCGAAATACGAGAACTGGGCAGATTGGTGGAAAAATCCCGAAAACGTCGACTTATACCAATTTATGGGAAAGGACAACATTCCGTTTCATACGGTATTGTTTCCGGCAAGCCTTTTCGGAACAAAACAAAACTGGACTATGCTTAAGACTATCAGTTCTACGGAATACCTCAATTACGAGGATCTCAAATTCTCAAAAAGCAGGGGGACGGGAGTATTCGGCGATATGGCTAAAGATACGGGGATAGAATCAGACCTGTTCAGATATTACCTCCTCAGAATACGCCCCGAGAAATCCGATACGCAATTTTTCTGGAATGATTTTATGGAAAAAGCCAACGGCGAGATAATTGCAAACTTCGCTAATCTGGCAAACAGAGTATTTCAATTTGTAGACAAATTCTTCGACGGCGTTATACCGGCTTTTTCAGAAAACGGGAATTCCCTTTTTTCGCAAGTTGATATTCAGAAAGAAGCCAAGCTGATTATCCGCGACTTTGAAGACGTCGAGCTAAAAAAAGCGCTTATGGACGCGCTCTCGCTCTCCTCGATAGGAAATAAATTTTTTCAGGACAAAGCTCCGTGGGCTCTCATTAAAACCGACAAGCAAGCCGCGGGAAATATAATAGGAAGTTTAGCCGCTCTCGTCAAAGATCTTTCGATATTGTTGTCGCCGTTTATACCGACCGCCGTAGATAAGATTTTTGATATCCTTAAGATTTCCAAGGATAAATTAAATCTCGATAATATAGGAGAATATTCTTACATAAAAAACGCCAAGATAAACAAACCCGTTATACTTTTCAACAAATTGGAAAAAGAAAAGATGGAAGAACTCAGAGAAAAATTTGCGGGAAGCAAAAATGAAAATACTGAAAATAAAAATAACGCCGATCCGTTTTCGAAGATTTATTTGAAGGTTGGAAAAATCATAGAAATCAAAAAGCACCCGAAAGCGGACAAACTATTTATCGAAAAGATAGATTTGGGCTCGGGCGACGTAAGACAGATCGTGTCGGGACTCGCGCCTTATTACAAAGAGGAAGAACTACTAAATAAAAAAGTTGTCGTCGTCGCCAATCTCAAGGAGGCGGTACTCCGAGGCGAGCCCAGTAAAGGGATGCTTCTAGCCGCTGAAAACGAGGATAAAAGCGTCGTTGAAGTAGTTTTCCCCGACGGAGAAATCGGCGAGACGGTAAAAGCGGAAGGGATAGAGCCGACTAAAGATGAAATAACCATAGACGATTTTTTCGCAGTAGAAATCAAAGTTGATAATAAAATAGTCAAATACGACGGAAAAGAACTGAAAGTCGGCGAAAATAACGTTAAAGTCGAGAAAGTAGAAACCGGCAAAGTACGTTAAGATGAAAAAGGATAAAGTTCTTCTCGAAATAGATGAAATTTCCGCGAAATTAAAAGAAAATCCCGTACCGGCTCTCCTTTATAAGAGAGGAATGTTATATTTAAAAATACAGGAGCCTGATACGGGGCTTCTTGATTTTATCGCCGCGATCAGAACCGATAAGAATTTTACAAAGAAATGTAAGGCGGCTTGCGGAAAATACCACCCTCTTCTACACGAAAAATTAATGAGCGCTATTTTTTACGAATTAAATAGCGCCATTCCCAGACCGGTAAAGAGGATTAATACTTAATCGGTAAATCTCTTACGGACATCGGACTTATCAAATCAGATCTTCTAACATAGCTATCGGCATAAGACGATTTCTTCACATACTTATAATAATAATTTGTCTGAGTTAAACCGCCCGAAGTTGTTCCCGCAAAAACTTCAAGATGAAGCATATACGAGCCTCCGGCAGTATTTGGCGTCATTACGGCTATATTTTGACCTTTAGCAACTCTTGAACCAACGGAAATAGTCGACAATTTTTTAATTTCCCCATAACGTATTATACTACCGTCGTCGTTTTTTACAACCAAGGCGTATACTCCGACATAAAAGGAATAATAACCAATTACTGTTCCGCTGGTCATTGCGACAATATAGGTTCCGACAGGAGCGATATAGTCCGTTCCGCCGTGAGCTCTTGTTCCGCCGTCTCGAGAAGCTCCAAAATATCTCGGGTATGTAGCGGGATCAACGGTATGTCCACCCTTAAGCGGGTGATACCATGATCTTCTTGCATCCCAGAACTGACTTGACGCCGATCCGCTATTTCCAATCAGATACTGCCATGAAGTAGATCCGACAATCCCGTCTGCCGATATTCCGCAACTTTTCTGAAAAGAAATAACATCCGACTTTGTTCCCGCTCCAAAATTTCCATCGATTATACAATCGGCGACGTCGTACTTACATTGTAATAGATTTTGCAGAGCTTTAACGGCATTATTAGAGCTACCTTCTTTTATGGTAACAACAAGTTTAGACCATGTATTAGCTCCAACAATCCCATCTACCGTCAATCCGTTAGCCGATTGAAACGATTTTACTATGCTTTCAGTTCCCGGTCCAAAATTTCCATCAACTGTAAGACTGTAGCCTTTGTTTTTTAGCAAATACTGCAGTGCAAATACGTTTCGATTTTTACTGCCATTTTTCAAAATAGGCCATGCAGGAGCTGAGCTCGCAGATTGATCAATATAAACAGAATCTTCGTCTGCTCCGGAAAGCTCGACGTCGAGCAAGGTAGAATTGGAACATCCTAAAAGGACCGATAGGATAATCGCTAGAATTGAAATAAAATAATACTTTTTCATAATGGTTCCCCTTTTTTTTTAATAATCAGATATCTAAAGACGCTAATTGTAAAATAAATGGTCTGGGAATTTATGTTAGCAAATACCGCCTTAATATCTTCTATAAAAGATACAATATTTATAGAAAAAGTAAAAGCATTAATTTAAAAAAAATCAGATTTAAAAATAAGTTTATTTTCTAGGAATCTGATAATCGGATAAATTCAGTTTATAGTTTGAATTTCAGATTATCCGGAACAATTATTTTTTGATTTTTATACCATTTTATCAGATTATCGGTAATAACTGTCTGATATCTATATACGTCCGCCATATCCGTTCTGAGAGCTTCGTAACCGGGCGATTGACTTTTTGCCCAAACGGATAATTTCTCAATACTCGAAGCTATGGCGATCGTTCTTTTTGCATTTTCTTCAGTAGTTATAGATAGCGCGCCCGCCAATTCTTCAACCGAACTCTTTGATATCAAAACCTTTAAGCCGGAATCGTCCAATAAAAAAATATCGTTAAATACGATAGTAGCCGCTTCTACAGCCGCTTTTAATTTTAGACATTCGCCGTCGATGATTCTTAATATCTCTATTTTCTCGCTATTGGGGATTGAT
>JAGOCL010000215.1 GCA_017998755.1 Spirochaetota bacterium
CTGAAAAAGTAATCCAATTTGAAACCAATCCTATCAAATTCGCAGAAACATAATCGGCAAATCTGCCAAATAACTGCGGGGATTCGGGATTTTTCCACCCCCCCATATTATCGAACCACTCGGGATCGCAAAAATTACCAAGCGTTATTATAACGTCGGCCCCTTTGCTTACCGCGTCGTTTATTTTATCGTAATATGTAACGATAGACTCTTTGTCGAATTTGTCCTTTATTTTTTCAATATCTTTCCACTTGACTTCTACGATTTCATATTTTGGTAGTTTTGAAATTAATTTTTCTTCGTTGTCAAAAGAAAAGTCGTTTATAAAATTTTCAATATCAGAAATCTTGATAGGAATTTGATGAATATATAGCTGTTCTAACGTTTCCAAAGAGAATTTATAAGCCGGCATAATTTATTATCCTGTAATTTTTAAAAAATATATAATTATCCCGATTTTGTCAAATAAATAATTGACTAATGGCGGTAAATTATTTATCCTTAACTAATATTTGAAGAAGGAGATTTTTTATGAATTTTAAAAGAAATATTTTACAAATCTTATTAGTTTTATTATCAATAACGCTGGTTTATCCGGCAAAGAAAGACGTTAAGCCTATCGTAATAAAATCCGCAGAATTAAAAAGTTCCCAAATTGTTCTCGCTAATTTTTCCGGATTACCGCAAGATATTAAGAAAATTGTTTTTTCTATAGAACCGAAAATTGCAATAGAAAAAATTGAAAAAAAGGGTCCTTATATCGAAATCAAAACAAAAGAAAATTTCGATATAGAAAAGGATTATTATTTTACTTTTTTAAGTAAATCTACAAAAGAGAGCGGTAAAGTAGTTATAGATAAAGCTATTCTCCTTCAGGAAAAATTTAATACTATATATAGCGATAAGTCGCTAGGGTATTTTTACGAAAACGGTAAATCTACATTTAGATACTTTGTCCCACGAGGTAAAAAAGTCGTTTTGGTTATTTTTGATAAATACGACGACGCCGTTGGTAAAGAATACGAAATGACTAATACCGGAGATCAGACGTTTGAATGTATAATCGACGGAGAATTGTGGGGTAAATATTACGGATATAAAATCGTAGAGAGAAACTACGCGTTCAACCCCGTTCAACCCCTTATTGACTTGGACATAGTAGTATCCGATCCGTATTCGAAAGCTATCGTTCAGAGTAACGTTTTTCCGCAAAAAAGCAGAAGCGTTATTATCGATACGTCAAAATTCGACTGGCAAGGGACAAATCATCTCGATATAGATATTAACGACGCCGTAATAATGGAAACGCACCTAAAAGATATATCCGCCCACTCTTCTTCCAAATCTAAAAACCCCGGCAAATATCTTGGAATGATTGACGCGGAAGTAGGCGGAATTAATTATCTGAAAAAACTCGGAGTTAACGCGGTTGAATTTCTTCCGATACACGATTTTTGTAATATTGAGATGCCTTTCAACGAAGTCGTAAAAAATAAAGAGGGCAAACCTTACTACGCTAAAAATAACTGGAACGCATACGCCCAAAATTATTGGGGATATATGACTTCGAATTTTTTCTCGCCCGAATCGTATTACGCGACCGACGGAAACATCGATCCGGCTAAGTGGAGCGGCGCCGAAGGAAAAGCGGTGGACGAGTTTAAAACTCTGGTCAGAGAACTTCATAAAAACGGTATTGCCGTAATATTGGATGTTGTTTACAATCACGTATCTCAATTTGACGAAAATTCGCTTAAATATACCGATTACGATTTTTATTTTAAGAAAGACGTTAATACCGGTTGCGGCAATGAAATTGAGAGCCGTCGTCCGATGGCCAGAAGGTTGATATTGGACAGCGTTAAATACTGGATGACCGAATATAAGATCGACGGGTTTAGGTTCGATCTTGCCGGTTGCCACGACGTTGAAACGATTAAGTTAATTAAAGAAGAAATGTTAAAGATAAATCCAAAAGCTTTTATAATAGCCGAACCGTGGACTGCCGGCAAATCGACTTCGACCAAACTCGACTTTATCAAAAACGGCTGGTCTTACTGGAACGACGGTATTAGAGGAACGGTAAGAGGCGACAATAGACCGATAAAAGAGTCCAAATCCTTTATGCTAGGCAACGCTAACAACGCGATTAAATTATCGGACTACTGGAAAGGAACTTCCGGCGGAAGCTCTTATCAATCTGTAAATTATATCGAGTCGCACGACGATACCGCTTTAGGGGATAATATTAGAATATCCTCGGGGGAATACAAATTTATAAATGAAAAAGGGGAATTCAATAGAATAACCGATCTGAAACAATATTTAAGATTATCTCCAAAGCTTATGAACGCTTCAAAAGTAGGAGCTTTGGCTCTATTTCTCAGTCAAGGTCCTATTATGATGCATCTAGGTCAAGAATGGGCTAGGGGTAAAGTAACCCCGGACCTGACCGGCAAAGTTCCGGAAGTTACAAACAAAGGCGAAATGGGCAAATCTTCAGATAATTTAGTATATATGTTGCCTACTCCAAACTCCTATTCCGCCGATAACGATACCAATTTTATAAATTTTGATAATATTTCGTTAAATCAGGAATTATTTGATTATTATAAAGGATTGATTCAGCTCAGAAAATCCGAAAAACTTCTTGGAAACGCCAAACCCGAAGATGTTAAGATTTTGACTAACGATAATAAAAATTCTTTGGGAGTAGTTATCGGGGATAAAATTTACGGATTTGTAAATTCGGACGTTGAAAAGAGCGCAGAATACTCAATACCGGAAGGCGCATACAAAGTAGTAGTCGACGGTAAAACGGCGGGAAGCAAAGAGATAAAAGAAATCTCCGGCGGAAATATAACGATAAATCCGGCGGAAGGCATGGTATTGATTAAGAAATAATTCTTTATAAAAGGATATTTATGAAAAACAAATCAAAAAATAAGAAAAAAAAGAAGATAAAGCTCTTTAAACAGATAAAAAAGGCCGTAAAGACCTTAAACGCTCTTATCGATAAATTTGACGGCGGTATTATTGAAAAAGACAAAATCGAAGGATTGTATAAGGTCAATAATAAGGAGTAATCTACTTCTCTCTGGTTATGGCTATAAACGAAAACATCATTAGAAAAGACGTTGAATAGTTTATAGCCAGATAATAAACCGGTATGTTGTTGATTTTATAATCCTTTATTGAAAATATTTCCAGATACTCCAGTACCCTGAATATCATACCGATATAGAGGAATAGAGCGACCATTACCAAAATAAGGCGGGATATTTTCTTTGCTTTTCCGTAAACTAATATTCCGCTTATCGCCATAACGCTACATAGAATTACGTCTATAATAATAAAAAACAGTTCGCTTTTTGCAATATCTTTTAAATTTATCATAAGCTCCATCATAATAGTATATCCTTAAGCCGTTTTGTTTAAATTTCAATATAATTATCGGTAATTATTTTAGATTATTTTTAGAATTCTTTATTTTTTTCATTTTGCAGAATTTTATAAACCGAATACTGAGTTAATCGGAATTTAATTAAGAATTAAAGGTTAATTTTTAAAAGAAGCTCTTTCTGATAATCCTCAAGTATTAATGGTAAGTAATTATAATTGGGGAACTGATTAATAAGTATATTGTTTCGTTTGAATTTATTTACCAATTCGTCGTCTTCGTTAGTGAAAGTAAAAATTCTACCTTTTTGAACTACGTTTTTCCATTTCAATTTTGGGACGTTAAGTTGGCGGTATTTGAGCGATTTTATAGCGCGGTAATAATTTAAAGATACCTCAATGTAAAAAGAAGGAAGCTCAAAAATATTTTGATAAAAAATATTTTTTAAAGCGGAGCTTCTTTTTATCATTAAATATATATTTTTCAGTCCGCCTGAAATAAACTCGGGAAGAATAACTAAATCCGCTCTAAGAGGTTCAATTTTGTATTCCGGATAACTATAATAATTTATTATATTGATTTTGTTTTCAGATACCGGTATCGGTTTATCTTGCAGATAATACTCCGTCGCGTCGATAACGCATATATCCGAGTTTTCTGGATTTAATTTTTTTTCCGGTAGTAAGCTGTTTATATATTTTACAAATCTTTCGCCTAAATATACAAGATTGTAGTTTTTAGTAGTTGCAAAATATTCCAATTTAAAAATAAATTCTTCAAGAGAATTTATGAAAAAAGGTTCGTATTCTTCCGAGAAATCTTTCTCAAGAATTTTCAAAAATCTTCGACTGAAAACAGAGTCCCCGACGATACTCATACCGTTTGAGATGTTATTTTTTAGGCGGGTTGATATCTTCTTATCCGAATACCCCAATATGGCGCTATTAAATCTGAAATCGAAGAATTTTTCGCTTTTTATATCGTAGAGATAAGCCCCTTTGGCTTTTTTGAAAATATTATCGTTATTCATCAGAGCGCTCTTCAGTTTTAGTAGTCGTCGCGTCGTCGGATTGATCCGACGTTACGTCGTCGTAAATATTTTGGAATTCAAGCGAGTCGTATATCTTTAGAATTTCTTCTTTATTCGTCTCGGAAAAGTCCTTATTCATCCAGAAATCAAGTTTTATGTTGTATTTTCCATTTCTAAAAAAAATCGTATCAAAATAAAATAAATTATTATGGCTAATTTTAGCGGTATAAATAAAATTTAACGCCGCGTAATTTTTGAAGTCTGTTTTTTTTTCGGAGACTACCTCAATTTTGTAAGAGGTCGTTTCCTTTGAGAGGTTGTTCTTAACGTCTTTCAGATACTGCTCGTTACTTATATCCAAATTCTCCGCAACGCATCGAACGCCGATTTTTTTTAGATCGTTATAACCTACAAACAAGACTTCGCCGTAATCGGTCGTTATATAATCGGCAAACTTTTTTTCAAAACTATTAAATTTATCGTAATCTATCTTAATTTCCCAGTTATAATCAAATTCTACGCTAAATGCAATTATTTCGTTGTGATATATATATTTATCGTAATTATCAACGTATTTTCCGTGGTTTTTAGTCTCTCCGGCGGAATATTCGTCAATAATATTTTTTGATTGGCAGGAAATTAAAAATATAAATAAAAAAAAAATTCTAATTGTTTTTAGCATCTGTATTTTTAAGTTCTATATAAGAGATAGAGCTTTTTGAAACAAATACGGGAATTTTAAAAATATTTCTTATATATAAGCC